>JARRPY010000438.1:0-2660 GCA_037382425.1 Deltaproteobacteria bacterium | reverse complement strand
CAGTTCCGCTGAACCACACGTAGCCTCATCAATTCGATTTCATAGACCCCAATATATTGTGTAGACCTCATCAACGGGTAAACGCGGAAGGATGCTGGATTACCTATATCTATACGTAACAAAAAGGTAATTGACTGTTGATGGTCTAATGGTCATTATCTGTCTGATTTTTCTGATAAAACGGAGAAAGGGGGCAGAGATGGCCATGGAAATAGTAGGATTAGAGAAGCGCGATAGCCTTAGGGAAACTCCTCGAAAGAATCTTCACGACCACTGCATTATCCTACCGGATGACAGCGAGTTTTACTTTCCATTTCGACGCGAATCATTCCTGAGTCAAGACCGACATGTAGGTGACGAAGGGCATTTGGAAAGGCGGAATCTCGTTCGCCCGGATGAATTCCTTGATTGTCTTCTGGGGAAGTTACGTGGAGAAGAGATCCCAGGGAAGGGGTATTTTGAGGAATACCTTCGTTACCAGTATCGGCGCAATTTAAGACCCAGTACGATGCGCAATTCCTATAGGACGATTCGAGTTTTTCTTCGTTTAGTAAAGGATTGGGGAAAAACTGAACTTGAGCAAATCAGCAGAGAAGACCTGGCAAAGTTTGTGGAACACGAACAGGACCGGGGATCAAAAGCGTCCACGGTGAGGATGAGACTGGCATGTGTGAAGGCCTTCATGCGGTTTCTGGTTGAGGGGGATGTTGTTCATGCAGATGTGCTTTCAAAGCGGATGAGCATAAAGGTTCCGGATTCACTCCCTCGGGCTATGGAACAGGAGGATGAAGAAAAGCTGGTTTCTGTTATTGATGATATACGGAATCGAGCGATGATTTTGCTTTTGTTGAGAACCGGGATGAGGATTGGAGAATTGCTGAATACCCTGGTTAGAGATGTGAATTTGAAAGAGCAAAAGATTGAGATTTGGGAGGCCCAGAAGAATCGTGTGGGCAGGGTGGTATATTTTAGTGACGATGCTTTGAGTGCTTTGGAGACATGGCTGAAAATAAGAGACTCCAAAAAGGAATTGCTCTTCTATGCCACGGGCCGTGAGACCATGACCTATTCAGCAGCGCGCAGCATGTTTTGCAAATATAGAGATAAAGCCGATCTCTCTCACAAGGGCTATACCCTTCATTGTTTGAGACATACGAATGCCAGTTCGCTTCTAAACGCGGGGATGCCGCTGGAATGCCTGAAAGAGTTATTGGGTCACACCTCTGTGGAGGTCACCAGACGCTATGCCCGGCTTACAAACAAGACCAGGGAAAATGAGTATTTCAAAGCCATGTCCAGGATAGAAAGGGGGGAGATTGATGGCCATTACAGAGTCGATTTTGAATTACAGGAGATTCTTGAAGAGAAGGAACTACTCTCCCCATACGGTAAAGAACTACCTGAACACCCTTAAGCACTTTGTGCTGTGGATCAACGTGCCGGTGGAGGATGTGATGAACAGGGATATCCTGCACTATATCGATTTCCTGCTTAAAAAGCGGTTAAAGCCGAAGACCATTAATTGCCACCTGGTGAGTATCCGAGGATTTTATGAATACCTTCATAACGAGGAAGATATACACATTCCCAATCCGGTTAAGCGGGGGTATGTGCTGAAACAATCCAAGCCATTGCCTAAACATCTGAGAGATGAGGAGGTTGAGAAACTGTTTTCCGTCATAAAAAACCGACGTGATCGAGCGATGTTCAAGGTGATGCTTCGTTGTGGGTTGCGGGTTGAAGAAGTGGCTAATTTGTCGCTGGGCGCTTTGTATCTTACCCGCAAGATGATCTTTGTTAAAGACGGTAAGGGGAACAAAGACAGGGTGGTCTATATAAGCGATGACGCCTATGACGCCCTGGTGAAATACGTAAAATCAAGACCGCCGTCCAAGGTAAAGAAGGTCTTTTTGGTGGAAAAGGGGAGCTTCAAGGGCAAGCCTATATCGGTTCGTGGCATCCAAAAACGGATGGAGTATTATGCCCGCAAGGCCAAGATAAAATCTTGTTGTCATCAGCTGAGACACACGATGGCCACGCAGCTGTTAAATGCAGATATGGATCTGGTAAGCATCCAGGATCTGTTGGGTCATGAGCGGATTGGTACTACGGAGAAATATATCAAGGTCTCGAATGTCAAGGTCATGCGAGATTACTTCAAAGCCATAAATGTGGTGACGAAAGGATCGGCGTATGATGTCCATCCAGCTCAGTCCAAAAGAGAGTGGGTGTAACCCCGCTACGGCAGGGGACGGTTGCTCCGACGAGTCATACGGGGGACCCATTCTCGCAACCGTCCCCTGCCTTCACTGGCGTTGGGTGTGTGATTGAAATCAGTGATAGTGACTTAGGAAAGGGGGTGAGGGATCAAATTACTCGGGGCAAAAAAACTTATTGACATTTGGATAAAATGAGAAAACAATAAACCCATATAACCTTCCAAGATAATTAGAAAACTCAGCTTTTGTTACGTATAGCCTATATGATCCGCAAAAACACCAATTTCATTGTCATAAGGTGAATGATTGATTTGGTATCTTACAATAAATTCAGTCACTTGAATGCCATATAAATGCACGGATTTTAGCATATAGAGCCCTTTCGATCCTAAAAAGGATTACATCCCTAATCTTCAATGCGATTCCACCTGAAAGACCCAT
>JARRPY010000437.1:0-5736 GCA_037382425.1 Deltaproteobacteria bacterium | reverse complement strand
GGAGTCCACCCACTCGGGTCAGGGCCTTGTTGCTGTATATCCACGAGCACACAAGGCCGGCCAGCAGGAGGGCCGTGCCGAGATACGGTTCGATGGTCAGCCAGCTGAAGCCTTTCTTTCTCCCTTCACTGATGGTGCCTCCGGCGGATCCGACGGGTAGATGCTCCATTTCCCAGTAAATATAGCGAAGTCCCAGGTAGGCACCCATGAGTAGCCCGATCATCATGGCGATGCCGCTGAAGGACAGAGCGCTGACCGCGGAATAGAAGCCGCCCACGTTGCATCCCCCGGCCATGGCAGACCCAACGCCCATGAGGGTCCCTCCCGCAACCCCTTTGAGGAGTTCGAGGGGAGGGGCCTTGCGGATGGCGAACTGCTTGGCCATCAGGGCCGCGCCGAATGCGCCCCATAACAATCCCAATGTCAGAATGGAGTTGGTTGAAATGAGGGGAGACAGGGGTTTATGGGAGTATATGCCGATCTGGCTGAAAAACCAGTCTCCCCAGTTTCTTAGGCCTCCGGCGACCCCCCAGGGTCTGGCCCAGGCAAAGGTAACGATGCTCATGATGCCCACCAGCACGCCGCCAAACCATATGGGCCAGTTATCGTAAAATATGGCGGCATAACCTCTTTTTAGGATACCGCCCAATACGCTTTCGTTTTGCTTATCACTCATGGTGGTCTCCCTCAATACTTAGCAGCCTTCGTCTTCGATAATCTTGAATTCCATCTTTTCCTTTTTCTTAGGCTCTGGCTTCGGTGGGGGCGGCGCAGCGAGAGAGGTGGTTTCTTTACGTGTGGACGTGCCCGGGAGCACCAGGTTGGCATTCTTTTCCACCTTTTCCGCCAGGGCGAAGATCACCGATTGATCATAGAACACCCAGGCCTCCGTGGAACTGGGATCCGCCTGGATGGCCTTTCGAAAATATTCCTTGGCATCCAGATATTTCCCTCGTTGATAGGCCTCTTTACCGAATCGAAGCATTTTCGTACAGAGCGCCTTGTCCGGGGCGGATGGGCTCGAATCCTGAGCTGTACACGGGTATGGGGAAATCAGCGCCAAAGCAAATAGAAACATCACAGAAATGAGAAACGAAATGCTCTTGTTCATGGTTGACTCCTTAGGTCTTCTGGATTGAAAATGAGCGGCCGCATCATTTAAAACGATTCGTATAGCAGATTGATTAGTATCCGTCAACCAGCTTATCATAAGACATTAAAAAAATTGAGACGTCGGCGTAGGCGTTTTCCATGCACACCAAAGGACCTCAAAATGGATGGCTCAGGCGAGGTTGCTTCTGATGACAGGGTAGGGGGAGCCCGGAGACGCTTTCAGAAAAGTCCATCGAGAGAAGGGAATGACATGGACCGGCTGTTGTGGTATGTTTGGTGGACGCTTTCGCATGAACAGCTATCAGAGAACATAGGGCTCTGAAACGAGAAGAAGAGCGGCGAATAAACGTCGAGGGGGACAGGATCCCAAATCTGGAAATCAATCTGTCAAACAAAGGGGTAAGAACATTCACCGTGTCGAATAAGGGCCAAAAAACATATCCGGGCGGAAAAGGGTTGGGTCTGAACGTACTGTATGAGTCACAGACCCTCGGTGTAGACCTCTTGGGAGGAGAAAATTGTCTGGCCTTTGAGAGCCGTTTGGATGACGCGGATTTCGAGGCAAATGAATCATTATCCGTGGTGGCCCCGGGGCGGAGTCGATTCAGAGGCACATGCCTCCGGCTGCTTTTCTGGTTTTCGGGCCGGGCGATCCAGGCCGCATCCCGGGTGGATCGGGAAGTGAAAATGGTGGTTGGAGAATTTCCGGCGGGGAGCGCCGGCTGTTTCGGTTTGGTGCCCGGTGGGCCGATCATGGTATTGACCAGAGGAATAAAAGGCAGGCTCAAGTACCGGGGAGGAAGCTCATCGAACTCGACGGTTACCTATTATTTAACCGTTAAGGCCTTTGATAAGGCCATGCGACTGCTGTCCTTTAGGGAGGGTATAGCCGATGCCGTTTCTGAAAAAGAGCTGGTCGTGAGTGGAGACATGAGATGTGTATATGGCTTTATCCGGATTTTGGATCGGCTCACTGTTTTGTTGCTCCCTAAGATGCTCGCCAAAAGGACGGTGAAGCGTGACCCCGAAAAGCATATTCTCAGGAAGCATATCAGTCGAATATTGGTTTATCTTGGGATTCTGCTCGGGATTTAGATGCTTTTTTATGACCCATGGTACGCTGTACCATTTTTCTAATGCAGCCAAATGAGATGAGAAGAAACAGGCCACCAGGAACAGCGGACGAGTAATGAGATATGTCTTTGCCTGAACAATCTGAATTCTTCTGCCGAACCGGTATTCATGCCGGTCAAGGCGCCCTTGGGTATATCCCCTATGAACTCGATCTACTGGGATCCCGGAAGCCGTTCATTCTTTCAACCGAAGAGACGTCCTCGAGAGGAGGCATGAAGCATGTGGTTCGTGCATTCAATCCGGGTACGGCGATAAAAGAGCGGAACCCGTTATTCTTCATTCCTGCCTCTCCGGGAAGCGGCTATGAAACAACCGGGCTTGCATGTATGGGGGATAAGGTCCTTTCCTCACACAGCCTGGCTCCTGAGTATGCGGTGATCGATCCAATTATGCTCGAAAGAGAACCGCCGCTAGAGGTGATATCAAGTGCCATGGCGGCGCTGACCCATGCGGCCGAAATTTTCATCTCGCCTTCGAGAATACCGTGGGCAGAAAGCTATGGGCTCACTGCCCTTAAGTATCTCTTTAACTATCTTTGTCCGGCCCTGAATAAGCAACACTGGCGGGAGGCACGGTTTGCCCTGACCAAGGGTGAAATACTGGCGGCGTGTGCATTTTATAATACCGGCGGAGGGGTGTGCCATTCACTGGGGAATGCAATTTCAAATTATACCCCATATTTACCGGGAATATGTATGGGAATTATGCGCCATCAGGATTAGAAGGTCGGGTACGGCCGAATCCAGATGGCGGGTTTGGAAAGATTTACCGCCACGGGGCCCCACTTGCGTTTCGGTAGAGTGGTTAGATTGTTGCTTGAACTTCAATTTGATCTGTTTAGGGCGACGGAAAGGGAATTTCCGCTCAGCCTGGAAGAGGAGGTCTCTCAAAAGACCGTTTACCTGACATTTCGAAATCTTGCGATGAGACGGCTTTAATTAATGAAAAGGGGAAGGTCATGGTACTGGAATACGCATGGCGTGGCGAGCCGATGAGTGAAGACTGATATGGGGATCATTGGACTTGGGATCAGGTAGTAGCGTGTCGATGAGATGAAGGCGGATGCGATGAGTTGACCCACCGATTATGAATTCTGCTGTCGTACGAGGACACTGGCAGGTCATTCACAATTGGAAAGACTTCCCGAAGTGTTGGGTTCTCTGAATGCCTCGACGCCCTTTGTGATATCAGACGGGCCGGTCCGGGATGCCGGTGTAACGGGACTGGTATACCGACTCATCATGGATCTACAGGTGACGCCCTTTGTGATATCAGACGGGCCGGTCCGGGATGCCGGTGTAACTAGACTGGTATACCGAGTCATCACGGATCTACAGGTGAATGACGCTCCGAACGATGAAACGCGTTCAGATGCCCATTTAGATCAAATCCGTCATCTTGCTCAGGCATACAGAGAAACAGGGTCTGATGCCCTGATTGCCGTGGGCGGTGGATCGGTCATTAATACGGCTAAAATCCTAAATATCCTCGTCTCCACGGAGGCTGAAGATATTTTTGAGTTTGCGCGTCCGGGAGGTTTCAGAAAGGCGCTCAAACCCCTGATCGCCATTCCCACGACATCGGGCAGCGGCGTGGAAGTGACTCCCTTAGCCGAGCTTCGTGATTCAGAAAATGGCGTCGGTTTTCGCTTAAATTCTCCGTTCCTCATCCCGGATGCGGTACTCCTGGACTCACGCATGACCCTGACCCTGCCGCCTGAGATAACCATCGCCTCGGCCGCGAATGCATTGACGCTTGCCGTTGAGGCACACACGGCCGTCAGTCGAAGCCCTCTTTGCGACGCAATGGCCATGAAGGCCATTGGATTGATCGGCAGCAGGCTCGTCCATACCATTGAACACCCGGGCGACAAAGAGGCCCGACTTTCGCTGGCTGTGGGTGCAAATCTTGCCGGAATCGCCGGAGCGAATACACAGAGAGGAATGGCCCGTTCCCTTGCCGCTCTATTAAGCACCATGTGTGGGATACGTCCCGGAGCGGGAATGGCCGCTTTGCTTCCGTATGTGCTTGAATGCAATCTAAATCAAGGCCAAGACGCCGTTTCTCCCTTGCTGTTGCCTCTGGCGGGAATGGAAGCCTATGCCAAGACCCCTCGACACCTGCGGGCCCGAAAAGTGGTTGCCACCCTTCGGCAGTTAAATGAGCGCCTTTTTGAGGCCACGGACGGAAAACATGGGTGTCGTCTCAAAGATTTTGTGAATGACCACGGCCAACAGGCGGTTTCCAGGGAAGCACTCCCTGTGATCGCCAAGAAAGCCATGCTGAATTCCGTTTCGTTTCATTTGGCGGCGGAGATGAAGGAGGGAAATGTGCTTTGGATGCTTGAGCGTGCCTGGGAAGGGGCCGGGTACGAAGAGATCAAGGAAGGAATGCATTAATGCGGCGTTGGAACGGATGGGGAGATGATAGCGTTCATGTGCCTCTGGCCCCGATCGCTCAGAGGCTTTTAAGGGATCGAATCGGTGGAGCACAGGGGAAGAACAAAGACGTGTCCCTGGAAAAGCTCCTGGGTCGGATTCCCCCCAGCCGTCTGGCTGATCATCCGCTCATTCGTAAGGCTCCGCAACAGCGGCTTTCACACGCCCATGGGCAGAGTATGCCCGACTGGATTGACCTCAGATGGGGGACCTTGAAACGATTTCCGGACGGTGTGGCGTTTCCGACCTCAACAGAAGAGTTGTGTAATATCCTCAGATTCGCCCAGGAGGCGGGTGCGGTGGTCATCCCCTATGGAGGCGGGACCAGCGTGGTCGGGCACTTGTCCGTGCCTCAGGATCCTCGGTTGATGTTGAGCCTTTCTCTGTGCCGACTCAACAGGCTCCTATGTCTCAATGAAACCAGCAGACTGGCAACCTTTGAGGCCGGCGTGGCCGGACCGGACGTTGAGGCACAGCTTCGTGGGCATGGGTTTACGTTGGGCCACTATCCCCAGTCTTTTGAATACTCCACACTGGGTGGATGGGTGGCGACGCGCTCCAGCGGCCAGCAGTCCGGCCACTACGGACGGATAGAAGATCTCTTTGCGGGCGGGGTGGTATTCACCCCCCGAGGACCACTTACCTGCCCCCCTTATCCCGCATCCGCTGCCGGCCCTGACCTCCGACACCTTATCCTGGGGTCTGAAGGGCGGTTGGGAATCGTGCACAAGGCCATCGTCAGGATCAGACCGCTTCCCGAGAAAGACGAGGTGTACGCGATTTTCTTCCCTTCATGGGATCATGGGGTGGAGGCGGTGCGGTCTGTGGCCGGAGAAGACATCCCCTTTTCCATGATCCGTTTGAGCAACCCCGAAGAGACCTCGACGCAGCTGGCTCTTGCCGGAAAGGAAAGGGCCATAGATCTGCTCAGGCACTACCTGAAATTCCGAAAGATATCCGGCGGGGTCATGTGTCTGATGGGATTTACCGGATCACGGTCCCATGTGACGGGCGCAAGGCGTCGGGCCCGCACCGTTATCAGACGGCATAA
>JARRPY010000436.1:0-2676 GCA_037382425.1 Deltaproteobacteria bacterium | reverse complement strand
CATAAACCCTCCGCACTGACGCCCTCAATGGGCGTCTCTCCGGCCGCATATATATCGCCGATCATGAGGATGTCCGCATCATTGAAGCTGAGCGCGAAACGATCAAACAGGTCCCGTGTTCGGGTGTAGCGGTGCGGCTGGAACAGGACGATCAGACGCCTTTCCGGCCAGCAGTTTTTTGCCGTCTCCAAGGTGGCTACGATTTCCGTGGGATGATGTCCGTAATCGTCAATGAGGAGCAGGCCCCTTTTCTCCTGTTTAATCTCAAATCGTCTGGAGACACCACCGAGTGTCCCGAGACCCTTCTGAATGGTGTCCATATCCAGGTCCAACTCCAGTCCCACGGCCACCGCTGCAAGGGCGTTTAAGACATTATGATCTCCGGGCAAACCGACGGTGATGCGCCCCAAGGCCCGGTTTTGATACACGGCCTCAAACGCGGTTCCATCTATCTCTTTTTCCAAATCCAGTGCCCTCAGATCGGCCTGGGAATTCATGCCGTAGGTGAGGCATCTTTTTTTGAGCTTCGGCAAGATCCCCTGAATCGGTTCATTGTCCAGACATAATATGGCGGTGCCGTAGAAAGGAATTTTGTTTACGAAATCGATGAAAGTATTGCGCAAGGCGTCCATGCTCCCGTAGTGATCCATGTGTTCCTGATCGATGTTGGTCACCACCGCCATGGTGGGAGACAACACCATGAACGAACCGTCACTTTCATCGGCTTCAGCCACCAGGATGTCTCCCTGTCCCATTTTGGCGTTTGATCCGCCCCAGATGTCCAGGCGACCGCCGATCACCACGGTGGGGTCGAGTCCGCCGACGGTCAGTATGGATGCCACCATGGAAGTGGTGGTCGTTTTTCCGTGGGCCCCTGCTACGGCGATTCCGTATTTGAGTCGCATCATCTCCGCCAGCAGTTCTGCCCTCGGGATCACCGGAACTTTTAAATCATGGGCCCTGCTGATTTCCGGATTGTTTTGCGGCACAGCAGAAGAATAGACCACCACATCGGCGCCTTCCATGTGCGTGTCGTTGTGACCTTTAAAGATGGTACAGCCCAACTCATCGAGCCGGCGTATGACGGCGGTTTGTTTTAGATCGGATCCGCTGACCCGATATCCCAGGTTTATGAGGAGTTCGGCCAGCCCGCTCATGCCGATGCCTCCGATCCCCACGAAATGAATATGTTTCGCCTTGCCGAACTGTGTCATGACGTCCCGATTCCTGCCATCTCAAGAAGCTGGCCCACAATTTGTTCCGCCGCATCCATGCGACTCAGCCCGTACATACGCGCGGCCATACGGTTTAACCGGTCCGGGTCATCCATATAGGCCATCAAACGCTGCGCCAGCCCGTCGGCGGTCAGATTTGCCTGAAGGATCATCTCCGCACCGCCGGCCTGGACGAAACTCGAGGCGTTGATTTCCTGATGATGATGGGTCGCAAAGGGATAAGGGATCAAGATGCACGGTTTCCCCATGGCAGCCAACTCGAAAAGCGTGGTGGCCCCCGCACGGCTGACGACCATATCGGCCGCTCGATATGCGCCGGCCATGTCGTCGATAAAAGGAAAAATGTCTCCCTTAAGGCCTTTTCGCGAGTAATCTTCCTTGGCCCTTTCGAAGTCTTGCTGTCCGGCCTGATGAATCACATGAATGGGTTTTCCCCTTGATTTCAAAATCGAAAGGGCCTCTGCGAAAATTTCGTTGACGGCCCTGGCCCCTTGGCTTCCCCCCGACACCAACACGCAGAAGGGCTTGCCCTTTTCAGTCCGGGGGGTCTTATATGAAAAGAACTCTTTTCGCACGGGGTTCCCGGTCAGCACGATCTTTCCTCCACTGAAATGGCCGCGGCTTTCATCTAAAGAGATGAATATGCGATCCACAACTCTGCCCAGAAGGCGATTGGTGAGTCCCGGATAGGCATTTTGTTCGTGAATGGCCGTGGGAATTCGCATCAGCCGGGCTGTCAGACAAAAGGGTCCTGATGAATACCCCCCCACCCCGAGGACCACTTCCGGGCGAAACGCCTTTATGGCGGCAAAGGACTGGATGATGCTCATCGGCAATTTCAGACATACCCCCAATCCCCTCCTGATGCCGCGGCCGGTGATCCCCTCCACTTCAATGGATCGCGTACGATATCCATAACGGGATAGGATCTGTGTCTCCATAGGCCGTCGCCCCACGATAAACAGGATGTCCGCACCTTCTAGCTTGTCTTTCAATTCTATTGCAACGGCGATTCCGGGAAAGAGATGCCCCCCGGTTCCACCGCCCGCAATGACGCAGCGAAACGACGTTTTTTTCTTGTTTTTTCTCGGCCGTTTTCCTTCCACTGTCATCGCCTCGACGAAATATTCATCAGCACCCCGACGCTGGCCAGGGTGATCACGAGAGAAGATCCGCCGTAACTGATTAAGGGGAGGGGCAAGCCCTTGGTGGGCAAAAGCCCCACCACAACCCCCATGTTGATGATGACCTGAAGGGCGATGAAGCAGGTCAATCCCAATGCCAGATAGCTGCTGTAGAGATCTTTGGCGTTAAGCGCCACCTTTATTCCTCTGACGATCAATGCGCCAAAAAGGATGATGACGACGGCGACACCGATAAGCCCCAGTTCCTCTCCCACGATGGAAAGTGCGAAATCGGTGTGCGGCTCGGGAAGGTAAAA
>JARRPY010000435.1:0-4062 GCA_037382425.1 Deltaproteobacteria bacterium | reverse complement strand
ACGGTTTCCGCTCTCATCTGCCGCATGCTGGAACACAAAGGGGCGACCGTCTTTACAGCCGCCAGCCTCAAGGAAGGGATGGGCGTCTTGGGGCACAGGCAGGTAGACCTGATCATCACCGATGGGCAAACGCCGGGAATGGGCCGGATGCGGTTCATCCACAGGATAAAAAGGCAAAAACCGGATCTTCCGGTACTCCTGCTCAATCCCCCGGAGGGCAGCCCGGTCGGGAGGCATAGCCAAGACATGGGACCCGATCGGGTGCTGGGCAGGCCTTTGCTTCTGGATAAGGTCGTGAGCGTCTCAGCCGATCTGATCTCCAAGGAGGGGACCTGAGCCATGTCGCTTTTTGATCAGGACGGCTACGTCCCTCTGGCGGAGCGCATGCGGCCGAGACGTCTGGAAGATATGGTGGGACAGGACCATCTCCTGGGTCAAGGCGCGTTCCTGGGGAGGGCGATTCGGAACGGACGGATCTTTTCGGTCATCTTCTGGGGCCCTCCCGGGTCCGGCAAGACCACCTTGGCGAGGCTGATGGGGAGCTATGCTCAGGCCTCTTTCCACGCCTTCTCTGCGGTGACGTCCGGCGTAAAGGCCCTAAGAGACATCATCGCCGCTGCCAAAACCGAGAAGAATGCCACGGGAAAACCCGTGCCTCTATTCGTGGATGAGATCCACCGGTTCAACAAGGCCCAGCAGGATGCCTTTCTTCCGCATGTGGAGAGCGGCCTGATCATCCTCATCGGGGCCACCACTCAGAATCCCTCTTTTGAGGTCATCCCGCCGCTCCTCTCCAGGGCGCGGACGGTCATCTTAAACCCTTTGGAAAAGGGAGACGTCAGAACGCTGGTCCAGCGGGCCATAACGGATACCGAGCGGGGATTGGGTCAATTGAAAATCGACCTTTCGCCCGATGCCATGGATCATCTGATCGCCCTGTCCAACGGGGACGCCCGGGTGGCCCTGAACAATCTGGAATCAACAGTCCAATATGCACTGGACGAAACGCCCCACGGCCCGATCCGTCTGGACCTGAGTATCATCGAGAAGGCCCTGAATCGGCAGGCCCTCCCCCATGATAAGGATGGGGATGCCCACTACGATATCATCTCGGCCTTTCACAAGAGCCTGAGGGGGAGTGACGCCCAGGCTTCGATCTACTGGCTTTACCGGATGCTCATGGCCGGTGAAGACCCCCTTTTCATCTGCCGGCGGATGATACGATTTGCGTCGGAAGATGTGGGATTGGCCGACCCGGCAGCACTTCAGGTGGCCCTGGCCGCATTCGAAGCGTGGGAAAAGGTGGGACCTCCTGAAGCCGAACTGGCCCTGGCCGAGGCGGCCGTCTATCTCGCCTCGGCGCCCAAGAGTAATGCCCTCTATCCACCCGCTTGATGAAGGAACAGGGGTACGGGCGTGGATACCTGTACCCCCATAATTATAAGGGGGCCTGGGTGAGGCAGATGTATCTACCGGAAAAGGTGAAAGACAGAATCTTTTATCGGCCGACCCAGCGGGGACGCGAGGGGGAGATTCGCCGGCGCCTTGAAAGATTGAGCAAGGCCTCGAAGGCAGCCGATGGAGGCGTGGGGAAGCCTCAGGACCCATAGGGCGTTCCGTATGCGCCCTTAAAAACCTTTTCGTACTGGAGGGATGCCTTAGCGTGGGGCGACTTTTCTTCATCAGGGTAGCCCACGGCCACGATGGATTCCACCTCGAGAGGTGACGGGACCCCCAATACACCCGCCACATACGCCCCGGCAGACTGTGTCTCATCGTGCACTCTTTTGCGGATCTGGATCCAGCAACTGCCGAGTCCCATGCTCGCGGCCGCCAGATGGATATAGATGGATGCAATGGCACAGTCTTCAACCCAAACCTGACTCTTTTCAGGATCGCCTAAGACCACGATACATAGCGGGGCATTCTTGAGAAACGACGCACCGTGGGGCTTGGCCACAGAGAGTCTCTCCAAGACTTCAGGATCTGTCACCACGATGAATTCCCAGGGGTTGCTCCCCATGGAAGACGGGGATCGAAGGGCCGCTTCCACCAACCGGTCTATCTGATCCGGGGGAACCGCCTTTTTTTGATATCTCCGAATACTCCTTCTTTTTTCTATCACCGATGCAAACATGATCGAGCATCTCCCAATGAGGATTCGCGGTTTAACATTAGACGTTACAGGGGGGGCGCCCAACGGCTGGTGGCGCCATCGTATGACCAGCAATCCTCCAGCGCTTTTCGGGAGGTGTATTGCGGATTTTCCGCCCAGAGGATCATCTGCTCGTGGGCGTCTTTCAGCTTCTTGAATTTCTCTTCATCCCCGCCCACATCGGGATGGTGAATCTTGGCCATTTTCTTGTAAGCGGACTGAATCTTTCTCCTCCGCCCCTCTCCCTCCAGATCAGAACGATCGAGTCGGAGTGCCTTGAGGCTGCCGGTTTCCAGTTTGGACAATCTGGGTCGCGACCGTTTGTTCGGTTTAATGGTACAGGGCTGGACATCTTTTCGGTGATTCTGAGTGGCCAGGCACAAAGAGGCGTAGCTTCTGGAGCGATTGTTGTTGACCATGTGGTGCCACTGAGCCCCGTACTGAAGCACCAATCTTTTGAGGTCCTCTGCGGGCTTGCTCCCCTGGTGGCGGCGCCCGACAAATCTGGATATTTTCTTGGACCATACGGGAAATACATCCAGAACCACCTCTTCACTGGTGAATGAAAAGGCGGCGTATCGCGTATTCAGGGCCTTGAGTAGCCCCTTGGACAGGGAAAGGACCCAGTTCATCTGCTGTCGGCATGCCTTGGAACAATATCGTCTGCCCGATTTCATATCGGTGGTCCCGCAGGCCAGGCAGCGCACCTCCTTTCTCCTGGAAGGGGTGGGTCCTTTGACCACCTCATTTAGCGGTTTTCTATACGTCGACGATTCCATAGTCTAAATCTGTTTGTTCTTCTAAATGAGCGGGGGATTGAACCGCTCAGTTTTTTTACTATACCCCGAAATCAACGAAAGAATCAAGGGGGGCTACACCTCTTCGGGCGTAAACGCCACCACCTCATCGATCTTGTCCGCGCCTGAGAGGACCATGGCCAGTCGGTCCAGCCCCAGGGCAATGCCTGCGGCCTGGGGCATGTGGGCCAGGGCGCTCAGGAATTTATCGGGCATAGGCGTAGGCGTTTTCCCGGTAGCAGTTATCTTTTCCCGTTCCTCTTGGAATCGGGCCTGCTGCTCGACCGGGTCGTTCAATTCGGAAAACCCATTGGCCAGTTCAATCCCTCCCATATAAAGTTCAAATCGTTCGGCAACATCCCTGTCTTCGGCCTTCAAACGCGCCAGGGCGGCCAGGGGTGCCGGGTAGTCATAGAGGACTGTCGGTCGTATGCGCCCGAGATTGGGCTCGACGTACTGAGCCAGCAGGTCGTCGAACCGACCCGACGCCATTGCCTTCTTAAGGGAAACGGGCGAATACCGATGAAAGGCCGCCTCCACTGAAAGCCGGTCAAACGGGGCGCTCACATCGATGGCCCGATCTAGATAATGAACCGCGTCTCCCAATTCGAGACACCGGGCCAGGTGGCGCAACAGATCCTCACAGTCGGTCATGAGGGCCCTGTAATCCACATGGATCCGATACCACTCCAGAAGGGAGAACTCGGGCAGATGGTATTTCCCCCGCTCACCCTTTCTAAAGGCACGAGTCATCTGGAAGATGTTTCCGTAACCGGCGGAGAGGAGACGCTTCATGCATAATTCAGGGGAGGTCTGCAAAAACGCATTTTCCGCACGAACAGGCCGGATATGAAACTCAGGGGCCAAGGCGGGCAAGAGATGAGGCGTTTCCACCTCGAGGAAGTCTCTCTCGATAAAAAACGTCCGGATAGCCTGAATCATCCTGGCGCGGAACACGAGCCGCGGCTTCCTCAGGCGTGACCTGAACAGGTGGTCCGTCAAGATCTAGTCTTTTACCCGGGTGACATACTCCCCGGTCCGGGTATCTACCGTTATCTTCTCCCCTTCTTCGATAAACGGGGGAACACGAAGCACATACCCGGTCTCGAG
>JARRPY010000434.1:0-4728 GCA_037382425.1 Deltaproteobacteria bacterium | reverse complement strand
GGTGGGGGGAACATTGTGGGTGGAGACCCAAAAGGGAAAAGGCACCACGGTGATGGTGGAAATCCCGGTGGCGGAGGCATCCGGCGAATCAGTGCGTCCGCCCCAATAAGGAGGCCGGGGAAGACCGACATGACCAAGAAGCCCCAGAAAATTCTCATTGTGGACGACCACCCGGTGGTCTTGGAAGGCCTGAAGAATGCGCTTCAAAAGGAGCCGGATTTCGAGGTGGTGGGAACGGCCCATGACGGCCTCAAAGCCATTGAAATGGTGGACTCCCTTAGGCCGGATATCGTCATTATGGATAATTCAATGCCGCATCTGGAGGGGTTAGAGGCGACGGAACAAATCAAAAATAAATTTAATGAGACCAGAATCGTCATGTACTCCATGTTTTCAGATAAGGAATTGGTTTACGCCCTTTTTCAAGCCGGCATATCCGGATTCGTGCTGAAGGGCCGGCCCATGTCGGAGATGATCCTGGCCCTAAAATCAGTGGCCGCGGGAGGCACCTTTTACAGTGAGGCCATCGGTATGAACCTTCGGCAATACTTGTCTGAAAACAGGTCCGGTGATCCGGATCGCGAAGAACATATCATTGAACGGCTCAGTTCCCGGGAAAGAGAAGTGTTCCTCCTCCTGGCCGACGGGGTGCCCGTAAAGAAAATCGCCCAACGGCTCTTTATCAGTCCCAAGACCGTGGACACCCACAAGTACAATATTATGGATAAATTGAATGTGGCAACCGTGGCCCAACTCACCAAAATCGCGGTCCGGGAAAAGCTCATCAAGCTCTGATTATCACTCCCACACACCGGGTATGCGGGTCCCGCATGCACCGCAGGCATGGTCCTTGATCCGGATGTTTTTAACGCCCATTCCGTCCCGCTCGACCACCGGTTGACCGCACTCGGGACAATAGGTGGTGTTGTCCGCCGGGGCGTTTCCGATATAGATAAAGCGCAATCCCGCATGCTCACCAATGGCTTTGGCCTGGTGAAGCGTCTCCATGGGGGTGGCTTGTGCATCGGTCAGGCGGTAATCCGGATGGAACCGGCTGATGTGCCACGGGATGTTCTCATCCACCCCGGCAATGAATCGGGTGAGATCGGTCAATTGATCCGGGGCGTCGTTTTCTCCGGGAATGATCAGGGTGGTGATTTCCAGCCAGATGCCCGCCTCCTTCATCCGGCGGATGGTATCCAGTACCGGTTTGAGATGGGCCCGGCAGTGGGTGGCGTAGTACGATTCACTCCAGGCCTTGAGGTCCACATTGGCCCCATCGAGATAGGGTGAAACGGCCTCCACGGCCTTGGGGCTCATGTACCCGTTGGTGACAAAAACGTTCCGAATGCCTGCCTTTTGGGCCAGGCGGGCCGTATCATAGGCGTATTCGAAGAATATGGTCGGTTCGGTGTAGGTATAAGCAATGACATCGCAGTTGTTCTCCTGTGCGGCCCCGACCACTGCTTCGGGCGGAAATGAAGGCGTCCGGTTCACGGGTGTGTAATCTCCGGACAGCTGGGAGATCTGCCAGTTCTGGCAAAAATCGCAATGGAAGTTGCAGCCGGGGGTGGCGATGGAATAGGCGCGGGATCCGGGAAGAAAATGGTACAATGGCTTTTTTTCAATGGGGTCCACATGGCGGGCGATGGTTTCCCCGTAGACCAGGGTATGAAGCCGGCCGTCGATGTTCCGTCGCACCCCGCAGAAGCCGTATGCTTGTGGATCGATTTTGCAGTAGTGCGCACACAGCCGGCATCGCACGCGGTCGTCTTCGAGTGTCTGATAGAGCATGGCTTCTTTTTGCATGGTATATCCTCTTTTCTTACCGGTTTCTCCAGAGACCTTTGAAAAATGCTCAGTTTTGTTCAAGGTCAAGAAAGGCGAAAATTTCAACCACAGGAATATAGTGAATATTTCGAGGATTGAACTTTGAGCCTGACGCTGAGATTGGGCAAAAGGGGGTGTTTTTCAAAGGTCTCTCCAGGTTATTTCCGCCAGTGGAACAGCACCTCCTCGAGCCGGTTCCCCACCGTGATATGCCGGCGTTTTTCAATGCCGTTTAAGTCCGCGCAGATGTCATAATCGCCCCGAGGCAGTTTCATGAAGACCCAGGGACCGCCGAAGTCTTTATCCATCACGGTCCGGCCCTGCGCATTACGGACAATCAGATGGGCATTCATCAAGTACGCACCGGACATGGCGGCGAAGACCACTTTCACGTTGTATTGGCGGGCCATCTTTCTCAGCCGGCTTTGTTCTTCGTCTCCCACGCCGCCCGAAGCAAAGGGGATGTCATTTTGTATGCCTTCCTGAATCATTGTTTCGGCAGCAGCACCCGGCAACAGGAGCCAGAGCGAGAGAAAGCCAAAGACAACGGCCAAAGCCGAACACCGTCTGATCTGTTTTTTCTGTGTCATCGGGATATCCTCCTTTTCTTTGCAGTCCCTGCACGTTTGTCTGAAAGGATACGCAATGCACCCCCTCGATTCAATGGGGTGAAGGCTGTATATTCATCGTACGGAGTAAGCGCGTAATCATCTAATGATCTGACGGCGGACAGGTCATCTCATCAGAATACTGCGTTTCTTTCCGCCGATCCATGGCTATACTCAGTTTACAATGCTGAAAAAATGTTTTGTTGACGCTCAACCGCCGGTATCCATGAAACAGGGGTGCTTATGACCACAAGTCTATACATCGTGTCCAACCGAAGCCCTTTCTCGTTTTCAAAGGCGTTTCTCGGAGAGGCGGAGAAGGCCCTCAAACAAAATGAACGCCCTTCGCCCCCTCCCTTCGGCCAGGGGGGGCTGGTCAAGGCCATGTCCGGACTTTTAAAAAGCAGCCGGTGGAATACCACGTGGATCGGCGCCTCCATGAGCGATCAGGATATCGAGGTCACCCGGGGGCATTACCGGTCCCTGTTTCAGGAAATGGCCGACCGGGGTCATACCCCCGATGACTTTCCCCTTATCGAATTCGATTCGGACAACCGTATGCGCTTCAGGTTCAGAGGGTATGATTTTTACATGCGGTTCGTCTTTTTCGATACGCATCACATGCATAGCTACTACAGTCAATTCGCCAACGGGTTCCTGTGGCCGATGCTTCATCTGACCCGACCGGAGCTGTTCTACAAGAAGACACGGGTTTTTCCCCGGCCGGCCTTTGAAAAAAGTGACGTGGTTCAATATACCAGCAGCGGGGTGACCTTTGCCAACACGGTGGTGGATGAAGTGCTGAAGAAGAGCAACGGTCATGAGGTGGTTATCTGGAATCAGGATTATCACCTCATGCGTATCGCGGAGGTTTATCGGCTGCACATCGGTCATTTCATGCACACCCCTGTCTTTAATATCCATGAGATACAGAAGCTGATTCGAGAAGACCAAAGAAAGCGCCTGCGCCAGCAAGTCAACGACCTGGACCGGGAGACCATGGAGACGGTGCTGATGAAGCTGACCTGGGGGATGCTGTCCAATGATTTCATCGGGTTTCACACCAAGGAGTATTGCGACAACTATCTCGAAGCCCTTCAGGAATGGTTCCCGGTGCAGATCCGGGTCAACGGCCGGCACTATGAGATCCGGCGCCCTTATGATATCACCACGGTGGGGGCCATCCCCATCGGGCTGGATGTGGACGGCATTTTGGCCGAGGTAGGGCCGGAGAAACAACTGGAGTTCAATCACGAGGGGCGGGATCTTTATCAATGCATAAAACACGACCGGGATCAGGGAAAATGGATTGTGGGGGGCCTGGAGCGGTGTGATTATACCAAAGGACTCATTCAACGACTCGATATCTTCGAACAGACCCGGGCCGAGCTTTCTTTGAGCGGTGGCGGACTCCGGTTCTATCAGGTCACTGCGCCCAGCCGATCAGGAAATCCAGACTATCAGAACCTGCACCAGGTGCTGGCCGAAAAAGTGAAACAGGTCAATGACGCCTCGGGAGAACCATCGGTCGTCCACATCGACCAGGGGATCGCCGCTCCCCAGAACTACCGGTTCATGAGAGAGGTGGACATCATGATGGTGACGCCCCTGGAAGACGGGATGAACCTGGTGGCCTTTGAATACATCCTGTCCCAGAAATACAAACCCGAACGAGAACGAGGCATCCTGGCCTTGAGCACCAGCGGGGCGTCTCGGGTGTTGAGGGAACGGGGATTCGGCGAAGAGGACGGCGTGGTTTACGTAAACGCCCTTCGGGCCAAAACCTCGGCTAAAAAAATTGCGGCGGCAGTGAAAAAAGCGCAAGGGATTTCAGATAAGCTCATTCAATACGTGGCGCAAGAGCGCCGGGTGGACGACTGGGCAGAACAGAATATAGACGCCATTTTGAACTGTGAAAAGGCGGGATAAAATGACACGAAAAGTACCCCCGGCCGCGGTTCAAACCGTTTTTTGAGGAGACCCCGTATAGGCCATGACCCGCAGAGAGATGCCCGGAGACGTGCCTGCCGCCGCTATTTTTCGGTATTAGACCCGTTCCCGCGTCTCTTGTTCCGCCTGACACCGCCGGCAGCGAACCGCATAGGGCATGGCCCTGAGTCGCGGCAGACCGATCCATCCCCCACAATCCACACACCGGCCGTATTCCCCCGATTCGATGCGCCGGATGGCATCCTCGATCCGTTGAAGCTCGTCGTGCTTCATTTCGATGAGAGAAAAGACCGTTCGCTCCCTCAATTCCTCCAACGCCTCATCGCCCCGATCCCGGATG
>JARRPY010000433.1:0-2723 GCA_037382425.1 Deltaproteobacteria bacterium | reverse complement strand
GTCGAATCCTGTCCAGATACCAATAGAACCCAGTATGGAGTCCTGGGGATGGTATCCTCTGAAGATTTTGAAATAGTAGGCCGCCTCCTTGCTGTTGATGATGGCATTGGGATGCTCCGCCTTGATACCTTCAAACTCTTCATCGCTCATCTTGTTGGCAATACGTTCTCCCAGGTCTTCGCAACCTGCACCCTGGGTATACTGCACTTTGTACCGCCAGAGTATCTCTTCGGGCAGATAGTGAGTGTCTTCAAAAGCCTTTCTCAATATCCACTTCTCTATTTTTGCTCCTTTATTCTCCCGGATTTTTAGCTCAGGCGGGATCTGCATCCCAAGTTTGATCATCTCCACATCAAGGAAAGGCACCCTGAGTTCGAGACTGAAATCCATGCCCATTCTGTCGGCTCGCTGCAGATTGATGTTGTGCAGGTTGGTGATCAATCGACGACCTTCGGGATTCATCTTTTCAAAGGGGAAATTTTTCATATACTGGTACCCGTTGAATACCTCGTCAGCACCTTCGCCGGTGAGGACAACCGTGCAAAACTCAGCAGCCGCCTTGCAGGTGAAGTAGCAGGGAACAGCACAGCGGACCAATGAGGGGTCGTAGGTCTCCAGCTTATTGATGACGTGAGGTAGCACATCGTAATACGCTTCTTCCGTGAACAAATATTCATGATGGGTGGAACCGATGTGGTCCGCCGCGATCCTGGAGGCCTTGACATCGTCACTTACATCACCGTTCTCATCTTTCATGCCCACAGCAAATGTATGGAGGTTGGGAATCTCGTCCGCGGCAATCGCCGCGACCAGACTACTGTCTAGCCCGCCGCTGCAGAAGGAGCCCACAGGAATTTCGGGATCTGCCAGCAACCGTTTCTTCACCGACCATATAATGGTTTCCTTTATTTTTTCTTTTGCTTTGTCGATATCAGTCAAACGGTGATCCTGAATCTCCGGCACCTGGTAGTATTGCACAAATCCTTCTTCCAGCGTGAAATAGTGGCCGGCAGGAAATTCATGCACCTCAGGCACATCAGCCAGGCTCATGGCCCCCAGTTCCGAGGTAAAGTAAAATCCCCCGCCTTTATATCCGTAATAAAGCGGTTTGATGCCGATGGGATCCCTATCAAGCAGGTACGTCCCTTTTTCTTCATCAAAAACAGCAAAAGCAAACATCCCGTGAAGGGATTTCACACATTTGGGGCCTTTTTCCTGGTAAAGATGAAGCACGGTTTCAGAGTCTGATTGGGTAGTAAATTGATATTTGTTTGCCAGAGTGGCCCTGAGGGACTTAAAATTGTAGATCTCTCCGTTGGCAATGATACCTTTCCGATCCCCAGCGGTCAGAATAGGCTGATGACCGGTGGCTACATCGACGATAGACAGCCTTGTATGGCCTACCGTAAACTGATCACTGCTGTGAATCCCCCAGTCATTGGGGCCTCTATGGGTTAACGCATTCAGCATCCGGTTAACGGTGTCCTCATCCTTAATACCAAAGCATCCTGCTATGCCGCACATACGTTCCCTTTATAAACCATTTAAAATTTATTAATAGTCTGTCCGACAACACCATAAAAGCCGGGACTCTTTGAGATCACAAAATACTTTTCAATTTAATAGCGCGTACCTCAGTTCGACGTTGAAGGTCCCAGGAGTCAATCAGACATCAAAGAATATGAATCGGATTCGGGAAGGGGCGCAGGAGTTCCATTATCGTCATATACGGCGCCGAAGCGTCCCTGCTTCCAGTCGTCCATTGCCTTTTGAATACGCTCTTTTCTCGAAGAAACAAAGTTCCACCACATGTATCGCTTGCCCAGAGATCTCCCGCCGATAAACACGGCTCTGGTATCGCCCTCGGCATGAATTTCGCGTTCTCCCGCTGTCAGTAGTGCGAGGCGGCGCGGCGCCAGAATCTCATCCTCGACTTTAAGCTTCGAGTCCACCGCATAGACCGCCAGTTCTTCCACATCATCCGGAACGACAGCCGATTGACCGGCGCGGAGGTGATACTCAGCATAAAGCGTCTGGCTAAAAGTCCGTACTGGCGATTTTAGACCGAATGCCTCTCCTATGAGTAGCCTAACATGGACACCGTTAAGAGTCGTAGCGGGCAAATCTTCGACGGGGTAGTGATGAAAACTTGCGGCGGCCTCCTCATGTTCTTCTGGAAGACCGTGCCAAAGCTGCAACCCATGAACGCTATGACTATACTGGCGCAGTGCATCTGGTCCACGTTCGGAGTGGGCAATGCCCGCGCCGGCAATCATCAGATTGATTGCCCCGGGTGTTATGCTTTGGACGCTGCCGATGCTATCTTTATGAAGAATTTCCCCCTCGAAGAGATAGGTCACGGTGGCCAGGTTAATATGCGGGTGGGGAGGAACATCGAGTCCCTGGCCGGCCTCGAAATCATGAGGGCCCATGTGATCGAAAAAAAGCCACGGTCCGACACCATTTAAACCGATTCTCGGGAGGAGGCGGGCAACTGGAAAGCCGTCGAATTGTATTTTACGAGGCTCAATGTTGTATCGAATTGCTTTTGCCATGATCGTATTTGCCTCTGTCTGTTGCTGCGGTTTAATATTAGACTTCAGGTCCACGGTTAGATCCACCAACTGATTTCGGTTCGTCTGCTAAAATTGATGTTCATCATCAATGTAAAGCAAATTGACACCAACCACAATCCAAAACCCACAGTCACTCGCGGCGCAAAG
>JARRPY010000432.1:0-2727 GCA_037382425.1 Deltaproteobacteria bacterium | reverse complement strand
GCGGTTCTTGGGCTTTCCGTGGAATTGACCCGCGGAGGGGCACCGCTGGCGTTCTTGATTGCCGGTCTGGTTGCCCTGGTGACCTCTTATTCCTATGCGCGACTTTCAGTGGTCTACCCCAGTCAGGGAGGGACGGTGGCGTTCCTGGATCGGGCGTTCGGGCCCGGGCTGTTTACGGGCAGCGCCAATATTTTGCTGTGGATCAGCTATATCGTCATGCTATCCCTCTATGCATATGCATTCGGCAGTTATGGGGCCACGCTGTTTCCCTCGGATTCGCAGATCCTTTGGAAACATGTGCTGATCACCGTGAGCATCGTCGGCATCACCGGACTAAACCTGCTGAAAGCCAAAATGATCGGTGAAGCTGAAGATTGGATTGTGGTCATTAAACTCCTCATTTTGGTCATTTTCATCGCAGTGGGCATCTGGGGCGTTCATCCCGCATCTTTGGCGCCATCCTCATGGGCGCCCCCACTGCATCTCGTTGCGGGCGGAATGATCATTTTTGTCGCTTATGAAGGGTTTGAGTTGATCGCCAACAGTGCCCAGGATGCCAGAGAACCCAAAAAAATACTGCCGCGTGCATTTTATTCCGCCGTGGTTTTCGTGATCTGTCTTTATGTTCTCATCGCTATTGTAACGGTGGGCACTTTGCCGGTGACCGAGATCGTCGATGCCGAGGACTACGCGCTGGCCAAGGCGGCTCAACCTTTTCTAGGCCAAACCGGATTTTTGCTCATCGCCGTCGCCGCCATGCTGTCTACCGCTTCAGCCATCAATGCCACGGTTTACGGCGCGGCCCGCCTGACGTATATCATCGCCAAAGACGGGGAACTCCCCGAATTTTTAGAAAGAAAAGTCTGGAACAGGCCCATAGAAGGACTGATCATCACATCGGGAGCAACCTTGCTCATCGCCAATCTGGTCGATCTTTCCAGCATGTCGACTCTGGGAAGTGTGGGTTTTCTGTTGATCTTTGGAGCCGTGAATGCCGCCAATGCCGTACTGGCGGAGGATACCCGAAGCAAGCGATGGCTCTCGCTCTTGGGCGTTGGGCTCTGTCTTTGCGCGTTGGTTAGTCTTTTATGGCAAACCGCGATTCGATCCCCTCACAAATTTTGGATCCCCTTTGCGATGATCGCTCTGGCCTTTTCCATCGAAGCCGTTTTTCAGTTGACCAAGAGGCGTCCGCTCGGTCTATCAAACAACTCAAAGGCAACACAATGAAAGCCGATGGACGACACTTAAGGATCCATCAATCACTTGCAGATTTTCCGGCAGGATTCGCCGGGAGAAGGAGCGGGTTCCATGGAGGACTTGAAGGTTCTCTTAATCGAAGACGATCCTGACGATCACGTTATCATAAAACAACTCCTGTCAGAGATCCCCTCGGCGCGGTTTTCACTGGATTGGGTGACCGATTATGACACCGCTTTGAAGGCGTTGGGCGACAACACCTATGACATCTGTTTACTCGATTATCGCCTCGGTGCACACGATGGGCTGGAACTATTGACCGAGGCAAAAAAAGGTGGCTTGGCCTCGCCCATCCTCTTTCTGACCGGGCAGGGAAGATATGAAGTGGATGTCCAAGCCATGAACTTGGGTGCGGCCGATTATCTCGTCAAAGATCAGTTGACCGCGGCCCTGCTGGAGAGGGCCATTCGCTACGCCATTGAACGAGAGACATCCAAAAAGGCACTACAAAAAGCCAATGAAGAACTGGAAATGCGCGTGCGGGAAAAAACAGCGGATTTGGCGGAAGTCAACCGCGAACTGCAGCGTGAATCGGAAAAAATCAAACTGTTCGCCTATTCGGTCTCTCATGACCTTAAAAATCCGGTCATCGGCCTCCATGGCCTCAGCAGACGCTTGCTGAAGCGCTACGGCGATGTACTCGATGAGAAAGGGAGAACCTATTTGAGGCACATCATGCAATCCGCCCAACAGATTGCAGTGCTGACCGAGGGCATCAATGCGTTTATCTCTTCCAAAGAGACGCCCATGAATGCGGAAGATGTCGATCTTAGTCAGGCCCTGGACGCCATTCGCCGGGAATTCTCGGAACACTTCACATCACGGAACATCAGGTGGTCACATCCTGATCATCTTCCGGTTATTCGTGCCGACCAACTCTCCTTGATGAGGGTGATCAGGAACCTTGTGGATAACGCCCTGAAATATGGCGGAGACGAACTCGGAGAGATCCGTATCGGGTTCAGTGAAACCAAAAGCTTCTGGATCGTCTCGGTGAGTGATGACGGGATCGGCATCGGCACGGAAAACCCGGACACGCTCTTCGGACCCTTCTCCAGGATCGGCTCTCCCCCCCACACCGAGGGATTGGGCCTGGGGCTGGCCATTGTTCAAGAAATCGCCCACCAACACAAAGGAGAGGTCTGGGCCGAACCAGGTCCTTCGGGAGGGGCCACCTTCTCCATCTCCATTTTCAAAGGCAACGTGTAGCGGGTCCCCGCCGGAGGTGGTGCCCCCACGGAGACCTTTGAAAAATGCTCACTTTTGTTCAAGATCAAGAGAGGCGAAAATTTCAACCATCCCAGAGAAATAGGCTTCGCATTTCACGGGACAGGCAGGAATATACTTTATATTTCGAGGATTGAATTTTGAGCCTGACGTTGAGATTGAGCAAGAGGCGGTGTTTTTCAAAGGTCTCCCACCCCGAGGGTCTGGCCCGCTTTACCCCCTCGGGCAGAAGGGAAGCCG
>JARRPY010000431.1:0-3922 GCA_037382425.1 Deltaproteobacteria bacterium | reverse complement strand
CAAAGGTCTCCCACCATCAGGGTCAGGCCCGCTTTACCCCTCGGGCAGAAGGGAAGCCGCATCCCGATCCACCAGCCAGATCAACTCACCGTAAAGCGGCCGGATCATTCCGGCCGGGAGCGATTGATCCTTATCTTCCCACAGCGCCTTCAACACCGGGGCCTTTTCATGTCCTGAAATCATGAAGATGATCCGCTTGGTCCGGTTCAATACCGGAAGCGTAAGGGTCAACCGCGGGACAAGCGGATCACCCCCCTTGACGCCCAGCACCCAGCGGTCGGATTCCCCGACAACCGCCTGTCCGGGAAACAGGGACGCGGTATGCCCGTCTTTTCCCACCCCGAGGTAGACAAGGTCAAAAAGCGGGCCATCCCTCGCCTCCTGAAAAAAATCTTTTAATTTCCTCTCGTATTGGACCGCCCCCTCTTCGGACCCTGCTTGAACCGGCATGGGATGCAGATGATGGGAAGGGATGGGAACCCGATTCAAGACATCTTCTCGTGCGGCCCCGAAGTTGCTGTCCGCGTGATCATAAGGCACCAGCCGTTCATCGACCCAGAATACCTGAACGGTTTGCCAGGGGAGGTCGGACAGATACGGTGGCCCCGCGAGGCGTCGGTACATGGGTCTCGGCGTCGTGCCCCCGGCGCACCCTTTCGGGCCAGATCCCGCGCATCCTCGGCAATAACGATCCGACTATCTCCGGGGCCCATGGTCCCTCTTTCCCTGTCCTTTAGGCAGCCACATCATAGATCCGAATGTCGGGGTCCGCTTCCAGCAATGGTTTCAATGCCTCCACCACATCCTGGTTGAACAAATCACTCTTTAGATAGGCTTGGGCGTTTTCAACCATATCAAACCCGTGCAGGACTTGAACGTCTTCATCCCTGACCAAGAGCGCCTTGGTCTGGGCCCCTTTGATCTGGTTTAAAAAAGCCTCTCTGTATTTACTGTAGACTTGGGCGGCAGTGGAACGGTTGTGAGCCTCGATTTTTAGGGTAATCTCGAGATAGGCACTCATGGGACAACTCCTTTCATTAACGGTATGTTGGTTGTGAATTCGATTCCGCATACATAGACATTTTCAACATAGCCCTATGGAACATGGAATGCCATGGGGTATGTACCGTATTTCCGCCTCCGGGTAACCCTAGTTCAATACTCAGAGGCGGGCTTTCCCCGAAATACCCGGCAGGTGTATGGGGTTTAAAACACGATGATGGGAAGCAGAACCCCCATAACGATGAGCATGAAGATCAATGTGGGCTCAGATGCCGCCAGCCCTCAGCGCTCTTTTTGATATCCGCACGTCTATTGGGATCGTGTCCGTCTACACACCCATATGTACAAGAATAGTGTCTTCACCCGATTGCACCCGTGATGTAGTGCGTGGAAAATAGGCGGTGTTTTAAGTTGATAGTGAAAAGGAGAATATATCATGACCGAGACCATAGAATCGCTCCAAAAACTGGCGAAGCTGATCCGATATTTTATTCTGACGGCCACCACCAACGCGGGGTCGGGTCATCCCACCTCTTCCCTGTCCGCCACCGAACTGATGGTGGGCCTGCTTTTCGGGGGCACATTTTCCTACGATCCGGACCGACCGGATCACCCCAATAACGACCGGCTCATTTTCTCCAAAGGACACGCTTCTCCGCTTTTCTAGGCGCTATGGCGGGCCGCCGGGAAAATAACCGACGCCGAGATGATGAGTTACAGGGAATTCGACAGTCCCTTGGAAGGCCACCCCACGGTGGCGTTTCCCTATACGGAAGCCGCCACCGGGTCCCTGGGCCAGGGGCTCTCCATCGGCCTGGGAATGGCGTTAAATGCCAAATACCTGGATCGCCTTCCCTACCGGACCTTCGTCCTCCTCGGGGACAGCGAAATGGCCGAGGGATCGCAGTGGGAAGCCATAGAACTGGCGGCCTGGTACAAGCTGGACAATCTGGTGGGCATCATCGACGTCAATCGTCTGGGCCAGCGGGGGGAAACCATGTACGCAAGAGACCTGAGCGCCTATGAGAAACGCGTCTCCTCTTTCGGATGGGAAACCCTGGTGATCGATGACGGTCACGCCTTTCCCCAAATCTTAGCGGCCTATGACAAGATCCTGCGGGTTTCCCATAAGCCGGTGATGATCATTGCAGGGACCATCAAGGGGAAGGGCGTCTCCCAGGTGGAGGACCAAAACGGCTGGCACGGCAAGGCCCTCAAACAAGAGGATCTGGAAAAGGCCCTCGATGAGTTGGGGGACGTGGACAAATCCGTAGTCGGGACCATCAAAAAGCCTGAGGATCTCGGTCCTCCGGAAACCCGGATCCAGGAGGTGACCGACCTGTCCTACACGAAGGGGGAGCGCATCCCCACCCGGAACGCCTACGGGAACGCCTTAAAACGCCTTTTTCCCCATTTTCCCCACATTGTGAGTCTCGACGGGGAAGTGAGCAATTCCACCCGGGCCGAATACTTCAAGGAAGCCTATCCCCAACACTTCTTTGAGATGTTCATTGCGGAGCAGAATATGGCGGGTGCGGCCCTGGGCCTGGCCTGCCGGGGAAAGCTCCCCTTTGTCTCCACCTTCGGCGCCTTCATGAGCCGGGCCTTCGACCAGATCCGCATGAGCCAATACTCGGACACCAACATCAAGTTCGTGGGCTCCCACGCCGGGGTGGCCATCGGCCAGGACGGCCCCTCCCAGATGGCCTTGGAAGATATCGCCATGTTTCGATCCATTTTAAACAGCGTGGTCCTCTACCCGTCGGATGCCGTCTCCTGTGAGAGGCTGGTGGAAGCGGCGGCCGAACACCACGGCATCGTCTATCTCCGCACCAACCGGGGCGGCACCCCGGTCATCTATGGGCCTGACGAGGCCTTTCCCATCGGAGGCGCCAAGACCCTGAGAAGGAGCGACCAGGACAGGGCCACCGTGATCGGCGCGGGCATGACCCTTCACGAGGCCCTGGCGGCCCATGATGAGTTGGAAGCGGCGGGGATTCCGGTCCGGGTCATCGACCTTTACAGCGTAAAACCCTTGGATGAAAAAACGCTGCTCCAGGCGGCGCAAGAGACCGGCTTGGTCATCACGGTGGAAGATCATTATCCGGCAGGCGGATTGGGGGAGGCGGTCCAGGCCGCGCTTTCCGGGACATCGACGCCGGTCCACGCCCTTGCGGTCACCCGAAAACCCAAGAGCGGCAAGCCCGAAGAACTCCTGGACTTTGAAGGCATTTCCAGCAAGGCCATTGTGAGAGAGGTCAAAGAAAAACTGGGCTGAAGGCGTGACTGAGTACACGCATTCCTAAGTATGATTCCATAGGCTATTCTGCGTCACCGCCCGTTCCCACGCCATGGCGTGGGAACGGGCGGTGAGACNGCCTATACCAACGCCCCGCCCATCCCGGAAAAAGTGGTGGGCCCCTCGGGAGAAGTCTTATTTACCGGTGAGAATATCCGGGCCGGCCAGTCGGTCTTCTTGAAATACGCACTCATGGAAAACGGGACCATCTGGGGGCATGGGGCGTATCTGGGCCCTGACTTTTCCGCCTCATATCTCCATTCGGAGGCCGTATACGCCCGGCAGGCCTTGGCCCAAAAGGGATTCGAGACCGGTTGGAAAGATCTCAATAAAAGTCAACAGGAGATGGTCAACCAGGAGGTTCGACATCTCCTGAAACAAAATCGCTATGATGCAAAAACCCATACGCTCACTTTTACCCGCATTGAAAAAGATGCCTATTTGAAGCAGATCGATCAGTGGAGCCACTATTTCCAAGGTCCCGCCAAAACCGGCGGGCTCCCCAAGAAATTCATTCAAAACCACCGGGAATTGCGAAACCTCACCGGCTTCTTTGCCTGGGCCGCCTGGGCCTCCGTTGCCCAGCGACCGGGCAAGTCCTTTTCCTACACCAACAATTTT
>JARRPY010000430.1:0-2739 GCA_037382425.1 Deltaproteobacteria bacterium | reverse complement strand
TTCGATAGTACCTTTTCACTGAAAAACTTTTAGCGGACATGCTCACTTTGATTACATTGTTCTCAGCTTGGACTGAATCGAGTCTGATTATTATATTTCGGCGTTTTAAGCCTTTAGAGGGTAAACAGAATTTCCATCTCCCAACAGGCCGGAAGGCGCCTGTCAGGAGCCGGATAGGCAGAATTTGAGGGGAGAAGCGGTGCAGTTCATGGCTTATGGCTCATAGCTCATGGGTGCACGGTGAAGGCTGAAAGGTGAAAGCTCAAGATTTCAGATCCTAGTATGTCGATAAGGGCATGATGATAGACGTCGAATCACAGAGAACTTACTGGAAGAATTACGGTTTGTCAAGAAGGGGTTTTGGGTGGGTTAGGGGTTTGTGAAGCGAATTTCGTGGATTTAGCTGATTTGATCCGTTCGAGCGCCATAGATGGAGATAGGGGCACGCTGGATGGTAACATTTGTACCCTCGATGACAGGATGTTACCGATGGAGCCGGGAGAACAAATAATCCAGGAATCAGAACAGGAATGACATGTCACATACCCTTTTGAGTTCTGATGCCTGGACTCTATTTTTTTGGAGGGAGTAAAAGTTCAGGGGTAACGTGGACCAAATCTAAGATTCTGAGTTGTCCTTTGCACCGATGAGCGGAAGGACCTTATCGATTCGGAAGTAGACCAGAAACCGATTTTCGCCAGGGGGGGTACGGTATTGCCTTCGACTGAGTTCATTAATCAGTTCGCTGTTTTCCTCTTCCCTGACCTTGGTTAGATATAATCTCTTGCCGATATATCCGGGGCCTTCTTCTGCAAAAAGAAAGGCGGCGTGATCGTTTGACTGAAGATTGTGATGGGTCAGACGATCCCTCATGATAAAGGCGACGGTTCCATCCTCCATGAAATGGGGCCTGGAATAGACCGCCACATCTACTTTTCCTTCTTTATCTGCCGTCGCCATGACGCCGATGCCCTTCGCCTTTTCAAAATACGCCTTTAGCTCTTCCATGTCGCTTCTCCGTTTCTGGTAGACGCTGCCAATTTTCGTGCGCGATTAAAAAACCAGTTCAAGTTTATGCCAGTGGTGCGTGTGAAAAAAAGGCCCTCCCCTTGAAGCGGCCGCAGAGTAAACACTTTGGGGTCGGGCCTGTCGTCATACGTTCTTAGAAATAGTCAAAACTCAAAGAATCAATCACCGATGTTTATGGCTCTCGAGGCATCGTCTATACAGTTTTTGAGATCATCATCAGATACTTTCTTGGGGTCCTGAAGGTCCATGACCCGACATACATATTCGTTTCCCGCCTTGTCCTTTACCCAAACAAATCTTTTCTCGTGAGTGTCAGCCATCTTCTGTTCTCCTTTCTGTTTTCGTTTTCGCACCCGATAAAGCTGCGAATCCTATAACGCCATATTCATGACTGCGGCTAAACTGGATTTAATAGAGGAGCAAGGAATATGCCGAAAAGCGCATAGTGGTTAACTGACTGATTTAAATATAGAATATGAAAAGGAAAGAAATGGTGAGAGATACGATTCCCTCGATATATCGTGGGTCCTCGATATATCGTGGGTCAAGCTATGTGGACTTTTGGATTCGGAGCTTTTTCATCCGCGATCTGAGGGTGCTGGGGTGGATGCCCAATCGTTCGGCCGCGCCGCCCGTCCCTTCGATTTTCCAATGGGATAATTCCAGCATGTTGATGATGTGTTTGCGCTGGACGTCTTCGAGGGAGACGTGATCCAACGGCGGGGTGCAGGTCTCTTCAGGGACGTCCAAGAGGAGCTCTTTTCTCTGTGAGACGATAATGGCCCGATGGATGATATTCTCAAGCTCCCTGACATTCCCCGGCCACTCGTAGCGCATCAGCCTTTCCATGATCTCATGGGGTGTTCTTTCGATCTGTTTCCCCAGCTTTCGATTGTACACGCCTACAAAGTGCGTCACCAGATCGGGAATATCCTCCTTTCGCTCTCTCAACGGGGGGATGGTGATGGGAAAGACACTCAGCCGGTACCACAGATCCTCCCTGAAGCGGCCCTCTTCAATGGCCTTGGTCAGGTTGCGGTTGGTCGCGGCGATGACCCGAACATCCACCTTGATGGTTGTGGAACTCCCGATCCGCTCAAATTCATGGTCCTGCAGGGCACGCAGCAGTTTGGCCTGAAGTTCCATGGGGAGATCTCCGATTTCATCCAGAAACAAGGTCGCCCCATCTGCCAGTTCAAATCGACCGATGCGCTTTTTATAGGCGGTGGTATAGGACCCCTTCTCATGCCCGAAGAGTTCGCTTTCAATCAGTTGTGCGGGCAGGGAGGCGCAATTGACTTGCACGAGCGGCTTGTCCCTCCGTTCGCTCGATTCATGGATGGCCTTTGCAATGAGGCCTTTCCCCGTGCCCGTTTCTCCCATGAGGAGCACGGGAGCATCTGTGGGCGCTACCTGTTTTACCTTTAACAGCACGGCGTGCATGGCCTCGCTGTGGCCGATGATTCCGGGAAAGGCTTGTGTCGCCCGGATGGTTTCCCGGAGTACAAAATTTTCCCGTTCGAGTTGCGCTTCCAGTGCCTGGATTTCGGATAAGGCCCTTTGAAGCTCTTGATTTGCGTGAACGAGAGAAGACGTCCTTTTCTTGAGCCTATTTTCAAGCTCCTCATTGATTCGATTCATGGCCTCTTCGGCCAGCTTCTTTTCGGTGATGTCGAGGTGAAAGAAGACCGCGCCGCCGGGCCCGGCATT
>JARRPY010000429.1:0-2743 GCA_037382425.1 Deltaproteobacteria bacterium | reverse complement strand
TTTGAGAACATGCGTGATTTGACTTAGGATGGGGCATCTTTAATGAGCTCTAGCCCAACGAGGAAGACGTATGAAGATTCTCCTGGTCTCAATGCCCGATGTAGCCCCAGTAATGATGCACCACTCCGCCTTTCATATGCCGAATTTGGGACTGGCCAGCCTCGCCGCCAATCTTGAAGATGGACATGATGTTCGTATTGTTGACCTTATCCGAAAACGCCGCAAGGTCCGTGAATACTTGAGCAATGTCCTTCTAAGTTTACACCCGCAGGTGGTCGGACTTTCATCGATGACTTGGCAGTACGCCACATGTAAAAAAATAATCAGGCTGATCCGTCAACTCCTTCCCGAAGTGAAAATCGTGCTCGGCGGTTATCACGCCACCCTCATGTATCGGGAGATCGGTGAATCTGAAGATGGAAAACGAATCGATTTTTTGGTCCGGGGTGAAGGAGAAAATGCCTTCCGACGCCTGATCACGGCTCTCGAGGGCGGAGAAGGGGTTGAAGATGTTCCATCGGTTTCCTATCGAACCGTAAACGGCTTTGTCCATAACCCAAAGGGGGAACCGCTTGATCTGAAATCACTAAAGCCGCCGGTTCGGGACAAGAGGCGACTCACCCGGGGCTACCACATCATGAACCGAAGTTCGGAGGTTATTGAAACTTCCCGGGGATGTCTAAACAACTGCAACTTCTGCAGTATCCGCCACATGTACGGCCGATCGTTTCGCGCATTTCCTATTGAGAGGATCCTGACAGACATAGACGCAATTTACTATAGACGACGTGCCCGTTGGATCTTTGTATCGGATGATAACTTTGTCATGGTTCCACAAAGGGTCATCGAATTGTGTGATGCCATCATTGCCCGCGATTACCGTAATCTTGTCCTGGTGGTACAGGCAGACTGTGTGACCATGTCCCGTAATGAAACAATGGTTTATAAGATGTCCCGGGCCGGGTTTAAATCCATATTTCTCGGAATAGAAAATGTTTCGAAGAAAAATCTTGAGACCGCCAAGAAGGGAGATATCGTCGATGCGTCGCGCAAAGCCATCGGCCTGTGCCACAAATACGGTATCATGGTCGTAGGCGGGATGATCTTTGGATTCCCGGATGACGGGGAACAGGAGATCATTGATAACTATAGATTCCTTAAATCCACAGGGGCTGACACTGCCTATTGCCAAATCCTGACCCCTTACCCCAAGACCGGTATCCGTCAGGTCCTCATGGATAAGAATCTGGTAACCAACCGATACGACTATACCCGGTATAATGGAATGTGGGCCAATGTAAAGACGTGCCACCTTTCTTCCGATATGCTGCAGTATTTGGTTTGGTATTACAACGAAACCATCATGGGTTGGTGGGAACCGTCGGAAATAATGCGAAACCAAAGCCGCCTCTGGACGACCATCTGGCGCTACGGGTTCAGGCCCTTGATGAAAATTATGGTAAAACGGGCCCAGAGAAGATATGGCTGGCAAGGGCGTTTCGAAAGGGAGATCGCCGCCCGGAAGTCCCTGAACAGATTTCGGGGTCTGGATGAGCTTAAATAGAGGAACCGCTTTGCACTTAAAATGGGGAAAGGTAGAAAACTTTTTGCGAAAATATTGTGTGGAGAATTTTCCGCACATTTTATTTTAGGAATACCTGGGCCGAAACCGGGGCGGGATGATTGGAGGTGAAAGATGATGGGTCCGAAACCATTACGGTTCAGGTTTATGCTGAAGCTGGTTTTTTTCGCATCTGTTCTTTGGAGTTTTGCCTCAGGATGTACCATGAAGCCGGCACTCTATCCGAATGAACACTTAACCAAAGTTAGTAAGGAACGGGCCGATGTCGATATTCGCGAATGCATGGCGCTGGCCGAGGAATACGAAGTGAAAGCACATCAGGGTAAAGAGCTTGCCAAGGATACAGCGCTTGGTGCAGGGGGCGGCGCCGTTGCTGGAGCGGTCGGTGGGGCCATCTCGGGCAACTTAGGGGGTGGAATAGCTACTGGTGCTGCCAGTGGGGCAGCCGTAGGTCTTTTTTATGGACTTTTTAGGACCGCTGAACCACCTACAACCTCATCAATTCGATTTCAGACCACAATCTCCTGCAGACCTCCTCTAAGATTGACCGTGGCAGAATGCTGGGGTTCCTATATGATAATTGAATGACCGGAATATAAAAGTTGGATTTGCCAGCCCTGTGTTCAGGCGCTATCCCACCTTCAACACTGCACAGTGCCGGTGGACACAGGCCAGTGCCCGATCTGTTTAGAAACTCGATGAGATGACCCATCAGGCCACCTGAATAAATGGAGCGGACTCGACCTCGGCCATGCCCCGGTCAGGAAGACGTTTAAATAGGCTGCCAAAGAAGCGCAGCGAGATGAGAAACAGGGCAATCTGTTTAGGGAAGAGGTGAAGGAGCGCCTCGAGTATGGACGATTTCAAGAGTGGGTTAAGGCGTGTTTTCCGTGGTCATATCAGACGGCTAATAACATGATGAACGTGGCACAGAATTTCAAATCTCTAACCGTTGGAGATTTAGATATTCAAACCCCAGCCCTCTACCCTCTCGCGGCCCCTTCAACCCCCGAGTCTGCGAGAGAAGAGGCGGATGAACGCGCTGAAGCCGGGGAAAAAGAGGGTATGGCTCACCAAGGAATAAACAAAACGAGCTTGCTGGGCCACACGCCCTGCATAATACCGGAAACGGCCTATACCACGACAAAGGCCGAACTAAGA
>JARRPY010000428.1:0-2759 GCA_037382425.1 Deltaproteobacteria bacterium | reverse complement strand
GCTTTGCTGGCGAAGAAAATTGAACATTTTTCAAATGTCTCGATACATGCATCTGAAGCGCCTAGTTATTTGGGCAATCATCGGCACGGGCGTATCCTCCGTTATCACCCAACTCCTTACCATCCGGGAATTCCTCACGCAGTTCCATGGAAACGAGATCACCATCTCCCTGGTGGTCTTCTGTTGGCTCCTGATCACGGCATTGGGGACCCTTGCCGCAAAATGGGTGAAACCGAATTCGATCCGGCTTTACGGGTTCATGGCCCTCTTCATCGGCGTGTGGCCCCTGGTGCAGATGATCGGCATTCGAGGGTTCCGGGATGCCTTTTTCGCCCACGGGGTCTCTCCCGGTTTTTACCCCATTCTCTTTTACATCGTGGTGACCATCACCCCTTATTGCCTCTTGGCAGGGTTCTTTCTCCCCCATTCACAATACCTTTTGAACCGACGGGGATATCCGTTTGAAAGCGGCACCCTGTATATCACCGACAGCATCGGCGACATCTTCGGCGGCCTGATTTTCAGCTTTATTCTGGTATACTGGGTCAAACCGTTTCTAATCCTTTCGGTGGGTTCTTCCCTCCTGATCCTTGTGGGACTGTTCATGCTCTGGAACCGCCGTTCGATGATACTTCTTGTGGTGGGCTTGGTGATCAGCGTCGGGTTCTATTCCTTTTCACTGGATAACCGTTTTGAAAAGTGGACCCTCTCTGATCAATACGGAAAGATTGTCCGGTATCTGGAGTCACCCTATGGGCGCATCGTCATTTCAAAAGAAGGGCCGCAACACACCTTGTGGGAATCGGGTGTCCCCCTCTATTGGGAGTCGAACATTGCGTCCAGTGAAGAGAAAATCCACTATCCCCTCTCCCAAATACCCCGAGTGAAAGACGTACTGCTGGTGTCCGGCGGGCTGGGGAGGACCCTGAAGGAGGTGGCTAAGTACCGGCCTTCCCGAGTGGATTATCTGGAGTTGGATCCCCGTCTCACCGACGCGGCGGCGCAGATCGGCCTGATAAAGCAGGCGCCTTTCCTCCATCTTATTCATGAGGATGCGAGGCGTTACCTGAAAGGCATAGACGACAACCCATACGATGCCGTGATCATGGATCTTCCGGAACCCGAGACCTTCCAGGTGAACCGTTTCTTTACGGATGAATTCTTTGCTTTGGCCAAAAGGGTGTTGAAGAAGGGGGGCGTCTTTTCATTCAATATGGGGTATTCCCCCAATTATATGAGCGAGGTACGAAAGAAAAAGCTCTCCACGGTTTTCAATACCGCTCGAAGGCATTTCAAGTATGTGGACATCATACCGGGGGAAGCGGCCTATTTCCTGATGAGTGATCGGGCGTTGTCGACAGATATTCCGAGGCTGCTTAAACAGAGGCACATTCCCACCGTTTTTATCAAAGGGTTTTACCGGGGAAATGTAACGCAAGAACGGATTAAAGCCATTGAAGAAGGGCTGGACCCGGAGGAACCGATCAACAGGGATTTTGAACCCCGTCTCATGAATATTGCATTCAATGAGTGGTTTTCGACATACGACACCACGCCATGGCCTTTCATTTTTGCGCTTGGGGGGCTGTCACTTCTGTATCTCATTCTCATCAGATGGGAAGAATATGTGCTTTTTTCAAGCGGTTTTGTAACCATGGGCATGGAGATGTCGGTGATATTCTCATTCCAGGTGATCTACGGTTATATTTATCTGCAGATCGGCGCCATCGTCACCGCATTTTTAATGGGGCTTCTGCCCGGGGCATTGGCGGGTCAGCGATGGCGATTGGGTGCGAGCTCCAAGATTCTCCTGTCCGACGGACTCATCCTCATTTTGACCTTTGGTTTTTTTCTATGGATCTTTTGGGCCCGGTTTGGATTCCATCCCTGGCATTTTCTTTTTTTCTCGTTTCTATTTTCTTTCTTCTGCGGATTTCAATTTCCGGTGGCCGCAGAGATCATCGGCGAAAAAAAGAGTCCGGCCGCCGGCTGTCTGGCGGCGGATTTATGGGTGGCGGCCGTTGGCACCATCGCAACAGGAACGATTCTAATTCCCCTCATGGGCATGAAATATGCCTTGTTTTTCCTCGTCCTCGTGAAAATATCGAGTTCCATGCTTATCTTATCAAAGAAGCCATCGCGACTCGGGGGGTAAACTAAGGGATCTTTGGATACCAAAGGAAGGACCCCATTGACATGATCACATCCATTGGCGTTAGACAAAATACAAAAGAGAGATGAACATAATGCAAAAAATGATGACCCGAAAGCAATTCCTCAAGTCCTCAGCTCTGGGCGCATGTGGCCTTTTATGCACCGCCGCCTCGGGATATGGGTTTTGGGGTTTAAACAAGGACAATGAGGCTAAGAATATACGGGGCCACGTGTTTAAGGACGACGCCCCGGATAAGCCGTGGCAGTGGTCCGTGGAAGGCTACTATTATTCATCTCAGGGCAAAACGGTTCGGTGCGAGGTCTGTCCCCATCGGTGTGTTCTTGAGCCCGGGGACCGGGGTATCTGCCGATCCAAGGTCAATATCGACGGGACGCTCTATTCGCTGGCTTATGGGAATCCCTGTGCGGTCCATGTGGATCCCATTGAAAAAAAGCCGCTGATGCATTTTCATCCCCGGTCTCTGATCCTTTCCATCGCCACCACGGGATGCAATTTCAGGTGCCTTAACTGTCAGAACTGGGAGATCTCCCAAAAAAGGCCCGAGGACGTTCGACACATGACCCTATTTCCGAAGCAGGTGGTG
>JARRPY010000427.1:0-4669 GCA_037382425.1 Deltaproteobacteria bacterium | reverse complement strand
GGATTTCACCCTCTTCCTTTTTGGCTTTCTTGAGAATAGCGGGATATTCCTCATCCAACCACTTTTTCACCGCTTTTGGGTTCTGTTCATAGGCCTTTCGCAACGGCTTCTGGGGGGTAAATCCCCATCGCTTCAGATATTCTCCCACCGTCCTGATCGGCATATCGATCGACCACAGTCGCCGAATCAACTGCTGAACCGCGATACGGGTCCACAACGCAAACGGCAGCTTGAGTTGATCTGGGCATTTATCCTGTATCAACTTTTGAATCTGCTTTTCCTGATCCGAATTCAGCGTTCTACAACTGCCAACTTTGCGCCCTCTTTTTTGAGCACGTATGCCCTGTTTACCCTTTTTTTCGTATTTCTTGTACCAGGCGCAAATGGTGGTATGGCAGACACCGAGGATTTCCTCTATCTCTTTGTACTTTCGTCCTGCTTTGCGAAGCCTGATCGCCTGAAATCTGAGCTGTTCTTGGACTTCTGCTTTAAGCGTTCTCGTGTCAACTTTTTCCATGCTGTGGACTATTCCACAGCTGCAATGCAATTACCATAATTATTTGCCGGGTTAATAATATCACAAATACTCAGCTAAGGGGGATCGTTTAGGATATCCGTGCTGACCAAAATGACCGCATCAACCTTAAAGGGGATTACAGACTCTTGGGCCGCCAGAGGACACCGTGGCTATATGTCAGGTTATTAAACCGATGTTATATCAAATGGATAAATTATATTTAAGGGACGCAGAAAACGTTCACAGACCCTGACTCAAGTAAACCTTAACTTACCCCTTTGAGAAATGATTAGATTATAGTAATGCGAATGAAGCAAATCTGCCTCACTGAACCTCAGATTTTAAGCAACCAGAACGCAAGACCCGCACACCACATAATGCAGAATCCAGATTTGCACAAACGCCGACTTTCCGGTACGTTTTCTCAGGCCCAGCCCTACGGATTAAATGTGAGTCGGTAAGACGTCCCCATACGCAGAAAACGCCCTTTTTCCCTTTGATTGACGAATATATTCCTTGACAAAAAAGCTTCTTTTACATATATACTTAGCCAAAGAAGCCTGTTTGGAAGCACACTTAAGACGTGCGTTTATGGATCAAACGCGGATTGAGGAAGATGATCATGCCAAATGAAATGTTTTACGCACCTGACGATTTGGGGCAGGCATGTTCCCTGCTGTCGGACCTGGGCGACAAGGCCATTATCATCGCAGGCGGCACCGACCTGATGCCGAGGTTCAACCGCCATCGGCGAAGGCGAACCGAGACACTGGTTTATGTAGGCAAGCTCGGTTTGGATTTCATCGAGGAAACGAACAGCCGATTGGTCATTGGGGCCGCTACACCATTGTCCGACATCATGGCATCTCCAATGGTGAAAGAAAAACTGCCACTGCTGGCCCGGGCATGCGGTGAGATAGCATCTCCAGCTGTGCGAAATGCCGCCACTCTGGGCGGCAATCTGATGACGAATGCTAGAAACGCAGACGGCGTTGCTGCGCTGATGGCGCTGGGGGCCACCGTAGTGACCGCCTCAAACAATGGGGAGGGTCGGATGCCCATCGACCAGTTCGTTTTGACTCCCAAAAAGGAAAAGCTTGCTAAAGGCGGCATTGTCAAGCAATTCGAAGTCCCTTGTCTGACCGACACAGACAGGTGGGCGTGGGAAAAACTAAAACAGAGACAAGGTGACGGCAGAAGTGTTGTGTCGGTGTCTCTACGAGCCAGGATGGAAGGGGACATTTGCAGGAGCATCCGCCTGGTTCTCGGGGCCATGGCCGCCCATCCGTTTGTGTCGAAAACCGCGGTCCAAATCCTCGAAGGAAAGCTGTTTTCACCAGACCTTGTAGACCGGGTGGCAGAAGAGATCCTCGGGGAAACCGATGCTGCCACCGATACCCGGGCCACCGCCTGGTACAGGCAACGGGCGGCCCAGGCGTTGGTAAGGCGAGTTCTTTCCCAACTTGCATGATGGAGACGTGAAATGGCGTTACTTGAAATCAATGTCAATGGAAGAGAATACCAAGTGGCGGTCGATGCGACGACCAGCCTCTTAACCGTCTTGAGGGAGCACCTGCACATCACCGGTCCCAAAGTGGGTTGTGAAACGGGCGATTGCGGAGCCTGCTCTGTCCTGGTGAACGGCAAGCTTCGACGCGCCTGTCTTACCAACGCCCTCAGCGTTCAAGGGGCCGAGGTGGTAACGGTCGAGGGGGTTGGCGGTTCGGGCCGACTTCATACCATTCAGAAGGCCTTTTACGAGAATCATGCCACCCAGTGCGGTTTTTGCACGCCGGGGATGATCATGGCCTCCAAGGCCCTGCTGGATGAGAATCCCAACCCTACAGAGATGGAGATCAAGGAAGCCCTTTCAGGCAACCTGTGCCGCTGTGCGAGTTACCCCAACATTATCAGTGCGGTTAAGAGTGCCGCCGAAAAGGCGACCGATGGCGGAGGTGACCAATGACCTTCAAGAGTGTGGGAGAAAGCAAGCCCAGATACAACGGCCCGATTTGGCGGAGGAGGAGATCCGCTCGATGGGTGAGCCGAACGCCGCCGAGGCAGCAGATCCGGTTGAGATCGCCACCGAGGCCCTCGATCTGATCGAATTCGACAAAGAGAAGCAGACGCCGGTCTTTGACCCTCTCGAGGCAATGAAGCCTGACGCGCCGAAAGTGCGGCCTGAGGGGAATGTCCTGATGGTCGGCGACCGGCCGTATCGTCTGGTATATAACGGCGACATTGAAAAGGGCTTTGCCCAGGCGGACGAGATCGTGGAAAACGAATTCTTTTTTCCGTCACAGGAACACGCGCCTATTGAACCCCAGGTGAGCTTGGCCGTACCCGAGAAGGACGGACGACTGACCATTCATACCGTCACACAGGGCATGCATTTTCTCCTGAAGCAGATCCAGCGAATTTTGGGGCAGGGCGAGGATCTAAGTAATCGCTGGTCCGAGCGAATGCAATATAGCTCCCGAGGTGGGCATTTGGGCTGGAGCGACATCAAATACGTGGGCGGCAATGTGGGCGGCGCCTTTGGCGGCAAGACTGAGCTTCACGCCGACGCCATTGCCGCGCTGCTCGCCCTCAAGACCGGGAGACCCTGCAAGTGGCGCTGGACGCGGGAAGAGGAGATGCTGCACTCCGCCCGGCACAGCCCATGGCGAATGACTTTCAAGGACGGCGTGACCAAAGACGGTCATATCGTGGCCCGCCAGGTCTTCACCGTGCATGACGCCGGTGCTTACACGGGATTTAGTTCCTATGTGGTGGACAAGCACGCCTTTTATGTGGCCGGTCCTTACTATCTGCCCAACGTGCAGGTGAAGTGCTCGGTGGTATACACCAACAAGGCGCCCACCGGTGCAATCCGTGGCTTCGGGGTGACCCCGGGCACCTACGGCTGCGAAATCCAGATGAACATGATCGCCGAAAGGCTAGGCATGGACCCATGGGAACTCCGTTTCATCAACGCCATAAAAAACGGCGATCAGTTGGCCACACGAACCCGGCTTGAAAGCGTGTATCTGATCGAAACCATGCAGAAACTAGCCCAGGTGGTCAATCACCCACTGGATGAGAAATACGCCGCCTTAACTTCGGCTCCAAGGGAGGCATAATATGAAAAAGCGGGGAAAAGGAATTGCAATGGCCTTCTATCCTACCGGAATGGGTGGGGGAGGCGATTTCACCAATGCCATCGTCAAGATCAAGCCCGACGGCACCGCAGACCTAATTATGGGGACCGTAGAACTGGGCCAGGGTGCAAATACGGTGTTGCCCCAGATGGCCGCTGAAATACTGGGCCTCGAGTACGAGCAGGTCCGGTTTATCAACGACAACACCGACACCTGCCCGATCTGCTTCGGGTCTTTTGCCAGCCGTGTCACCTACTTTGCCGGCAATGCTGTCGTTGAAGCGGCCACCAGTGCCCGCGAAAAGCTGTTTGGAATCGCGGCCCCGGAATTGGATGCCCCACCCGAAATGCTCGAGGCGGCGGACGGGGTGATCCGCATTAAAAGCAGACCGGAAAAGGCCATTCCCGTAGGAGATGTGGCGACAAAGGGGCTGTATGAACTCCATGAGTTCGTGGTCGGTACCGGAACCTTCGGTAGGCCCCGATCAATTCCTGATCAGGAAAACGGCGCTTGCGATCCTTTGGCGACCCTCGCATGGGCATCAGTGCAAATCGAGCTGGAGGTGGATACCGAAACCGGGGTTGTGACGATTCTCGAGAGCAAGAGCGTTTATGACGTGGGCAAGGCCATCAATCCGGCACTGGCCAGACAGCAAGTTGAAGGCGGCGCTATCATGGGCATGAGTTGGGCTACGCTCGAGCATCTGTACCCCCAGTATCCCTCGCCCAAATTCCAGCCCCGCTCCTTGGGAGAATACATGATTGCAACGGCCATGGACGTCCCGGATATCGAGACATTCATGTTGGAGTGCCCCTCACCACTTGGGCCGTTTGGCGCGAAAGGCATTGGGGAGATGACCGCCAACCCTCCGTCCCCCGCGGTAGTGAACGCGGTACATGATGCCATCGGCGTCTGGATAACGGACATTCCGATTACCCCGGAAAAGGTATTGCGCGCATTAGATAAAAAAGAAAGGGAGAAATCGGTGTGATCCTCGAATTTGGATGATCCG
>JARRPY010000426.1:0-2768 GCA_037382425.1 Deltaproteobacteria bacterium | reverse complement strand
CCGGACGGATATTTTGCGGCCAGGTACACAGAACCGCGAAAGCAGAATTATCATCGACGGGTCAGAAAAATCGCCGCGCAGCTGGCCAGGCGCATCGAGTCGGAATATCCGGGGGCCAAGACGCGGATCTGTATCGATTCGGCGCCCATACTCGAACGGAGCTTCGCCTACAGCGCAGGCATCGGTTTTATCGGCAAGAACAATATGTTGATCGTGCCCGGCCACGGGTCCTATGTCTTCCTGGCTGAGATCCTGACCACCGCTCATATCCTCGGAGGTGAGGCATCGCCCATGAAAAGCCGTTGCGGCGACTGCCAGAGGTGCGTTGAGGCATGCCCCAGCGGTGCGCTTGAAGCCCCTTTTACCATTGATGCTTCAAAATGTCTCTCTTACTTGAGCATCGAGATGAGGGGGTTGGTGGATAGAGAGACGGGAAAGAAAATGGGCCGGTGCTTTTTCGGGTGCGACATCTGTCAGGAGGTCTGCCCTTTTAACAATAAGGAGGCCAAAAACGACGTGTGCCTCCCTTTTCTGGAAGAGGTGGCTAAAATGGATGAACCATCCTTTGAATTGGTCTTAGGGAAGACCGCCTTTGCCCGGGCCGGTCTCGAAAAAATAAAAGGCAATATTGCTGCCCTGTCTCGGGGAAAGGATAATGGAATTTTGTGATTTGAATTGCCGCTACGCCGAGTGGCCCGAAGAAAACGCCTTGGACGGCTCGGGAAGTTGCCAGACATTCCAGGCCATACACTGCAAGAAAAAGGCACGCCATGTTCACAAGAATATGCCGTGCCCTGAGAAAAGGAAAAAGGCAATTATCCCGCCACAAAGGCATCACGACGCGAAGAAGGGATCCTGAAGGTTGGGGCTTGGATTTGAAGCCGACTAGAGTCCGGCATATGGGCTTTCATAATGCGGCGCTTTCCAGATATCGGCTGATGGCACCGTCGTATTCATGGGTCAAGCGGAATACCTTCTTGGCCAGCTTGAATCGCGTCTCGAGTGTGGTCTCTCCGTTGGATTGGGCCATCTCGTCCAGGACCAAGGCGTAGTCATCGGGATCTACGACCACGGTGACATACCTAAAATTTTTGGCAGAGGAACGCAGCATCGAGGGCCCTCCGATGTCGATATTTTCTATGCCTCTTCGAGTGTCACCCCTTCTTTTGCCACCGTCTTTTCAAACTGATACAGATTGACCACCACCAAATCAATGGGCTTGATCCCATGGGCGTCCATCATTTTCACATGATCGGGATTGTCCCTGAGACCCAAAAGCCCGCCGTGAACCTTCGGGTGCAGGGTCTTCACCCGACCATCCATCATTTCGGGGAATCCCGTGTACGCTGAGATATCGGTAACCGAAATCCCCGCATTTCGGACGGCCTTTGCCGTACCCCCGGTGGAAAGGATTTCCACGCCCAGACCGGCGATGGCGCGTGCGAAATCCGTAATTCCCGTCTTGTCCGTCACACTGATAATGGCCCGTTCTATTTTGCTCATGTCATTGTCTCCCGGTTGCAGTCAATTTGTCTTCTTGTCGTCCGAAACAGGAAAAGGGACCTTGACGAACTCCACCCCTTCCTCCTTCAGTGTGTTTTCCTCGTCTTCTGTGGCGGACCCGCGGATACTCCGTTTCTCGGCAACCCCGTAATGAATCTTCAGGGCTTCCGATGCAAATTCAGCCCCCACGTCTTCCGAGTTTTTCTTGATATAGTCCACCACTTCTCTGGCCAAGCGCCGGTAGTCGATGGACCCTGGTTTGCCCTGGTTCGGCATATCGGCAGTGCGGGCCTTCTTCACCGACACAGCGGATAGAACCCTTTTGATGTCCGTATCATCGCAGTAAGGACAACGGACCAGCCCGTCTTGCTTTTGTTCTTCGAATGAGTCATGGCTGTCAAACCAGCCTTCAAACCCATGCCCCTGTGGGCATTCCAAATCGAACGCAATCATAATGCTTAACTCTCTCTGAGTCGCCTTAAGGTGTTAAGGTTTTCCTTATCTCTCATTGTTGCTTCCCCCTTTTCCCCCTTGGGTGTTTCCAGAATGAAGGGGCGGGCTTTCAGGGAAGCGTCTTTTAAAAATTAGAATTATCTTTCGGCATATAGAACGGCCAATATCCTCGTGGGGGAATCCCCATGGCATTTCACCAGATGGGGTATGGTTGAGTCATAATAGATGGAATCGCCCGGTTCAAGGATATGAACTTCCCGATCGAGTCTTACCTCCATGGCGCCTTCGAGTACGTAAATGAATTCCTGTCCATCGTGGGTGGATCGTTCTTCTTCGGTCTCAGACGGATCAAGGGTGACCAAAAACGGCTCCATATGCCGATCTTTCTTATGTGGCGCAAGGGATTCATATCCATAGCCGTAGTATTTCACCTTTTTTGAATCGTATCTCGAGACGACCTTGCCGTCGTCCTTTCGTACGATCGTATACGGCTTGGACTCTTCTCCGGATATAAAGTATCCCATTTTAAGATCGAGGGCCTTTGCCAGTTTGATAATGGTTCCCAATGGCGGTGCGATGAGACCCTCCTCAATCTGTGTCAGCACCTCGGCGTCGATCCCGGTCCGCTGAGAAATGTCTTCCAGGCTGAGGTTGCGTTCTTCGCGGACCCGCTTGACCCGTGCACCCACATTAACGTCTACGTCCTCTTCGATAGGTGCTTGCGTGATACTATTCAGAAAATCCCTTTCCTGATCCCTTTTTCCAAATTGGCTGTTGGCATCAGTCAAGAAATCATGGCTGTCATCTTCGGC
>JARRPY010000425.1:2131-4925 GCA_037382425.1 Deltaproteobacteria bacterium | reverse complement strand
CTGGGGGCGTGGGTTAGATTCGGGTGGCAAGACGACGAGGCGGCGATTCCGTACAAGAGCATCTTCAGCGGGGGCTTGAACATCAGCGGCAAGCTGTGGGGCAGGGAAAACGACAACGTCGGGATCGGCTACGGTCACTTGCGGGGCGGGAATCTCGACGTGGACCACACCGATGTGTTCGAGATGTACGGCCGATTCGCCCTGAACGACATCTTTGCCGTCACCGGAGACGTTCAGTACATGAAAGACTCAAAGAACGCGGGGGACAGCCCCGACGGATGGGTCTTCGGGCTGCGTGCCACCGCCGAGTTCTAATCGCGTTCAACCGTCGCAATTTTTCAGGTGGTTGACGCCGGGGCAGCACGGTCTCTTTTTAAAATGCCTTTTTTAACCGCCAAAGCAATGAGGCAATGTGTCTGTCGAACGTTTAGGAAACCCAAAACCATTAAAATTCAATCAGGAGGTATGTTATGATGCGTACAGTGATTTCGATTTTTTCCACGGTGTTTGTCCTGGTCATGGCATTGGCGGTTAACCCGGTCTCAGCCCATTTCGGCACGATCATCCCGTCCGATGACATCGTGACCCAGGATGATACCAAGACGTTGAAAATCCAAATCAAGTTCATTCATCCCATGGAGATGCATTACATGGAGATGGGCAAACCCAAGCAATTCAGTGTGATGCACGATGGCAAAAAGACCGATTTGCTCGGCAAGCTTCAGGCCACCAAAGGGAAAAGCCCGGACCAAAATCAAGCGTTTACATTTTGGACCGCCGACTATAAAATTCGCAGGCCAGGTGATTACACATTCTATGTCGAACCCACACCTTACTGGGAACCGGCCGAGGATTGCTTTATTGTGCATTACACCAAGGTCTGTGTAAACGCCCTTGGCCTGGAAAAGGGATGGGATGAGTCTGTCGGCTTGGAAACCGAAATTATCCCCTTGACCCGGCCCTACGGGCTCTGGACCGGCAACCTGTTCACCGGCCAGGTGCTGCTTAAAGGAAAGCCGGTGCCTTTCGCCGAGGTAGAGGTCGAGTATCTGAACGAGTCACCTGGTAATATCACCGTTGTTGTCCCTCCCTCGGATCCCTATGTGACTCAGGTGGTCAAAGCTGATGCCAACGGTGTTTTCAGCTACGCCATGCCCAAGGCTGGCTGGTGGGGATTTGCGGCTCTCAGCGAAGCCGACTGGAAGCTCAAGCACGACGGGCAGGAAAAGCGCGTGGAGATTGGCGCCGTTTACTGGGTCCATACCCGTGATTTGTGGTAGGCTTAACTAATGCTTCGTTGTTTTACTGAGTGGCCCTCATCCTGTGGGAGGCCAATTTTTAAGGGTGACTAAGGATCAAGTAAAAGGAGGATGTGATGAAGACCCTGAATTGTCTTCTTGTTATGGTTTTTGTGTCACTGCTGTTCAGCGGAACCGCACTGGCTCACAAGGTGAATCTTTTCGCCTATGTCGAGGGGGGAAAAATCTATACCGAAAGCTATTTCCCTGACGGCAGACCGGTGAAGGGCGGCAAGGTGCTGGTTTATGACAGCGAGGACAACCTCCTTTTGGAAGGTGTGACCGACAAGGAAGGGCTTTTCAACTTCGATATCCCGAAGGTCGATGATCTGAACATCGTGATCGAGGCCACCATGGGACATAAAAACAGCTTTAAGCTCAAAGAGACTGAAGTGGAGGAAGGGAAGCGATGACCCGCATTCAAAAGAGCGTCATGATCGGTTTGTTGGGCTTTTTCTTGATCGGTCTGCCGGGTTCGCTCCCTGCACAACCGCCGCCCAATGCGCCCTGTCAGGAGATCATGGAAGCCTTAAAGGCACAGAACAGTCGACTGTCCAGAGAACTGAGGCGCATACAGCGGGAAATCGCCGCCCTTCGTGCGGATATGGCGGAGCCTGGAGTCAGAGATATTTTTGCGGGCGTGGGCTACATCTTCGGCCTGTTCGGGGTTGCCGCCTTTGTCGCCGCTCGCAGGAAAGGTTAATTCATGCACATCTCGGATGGTGTTCTTCCCACCTACGCCACTGTCGGGGGCTATGTCGTGAGTGCCGCTCTGGTCACCTGGAGTGCACGGCGCACCCGGAGCGACGACCTGCCCAAAGTGGCGGTGGTCACGGCAGCGTTTTTTGTCGCATCACTCATTCATATTCCCCTCGGACCCACGAGCGCCCATCTGCTCATACCGGGCCTGACCGGCGCTCTGCTGGGACCTTCCGCCTTTCTCTCCGTCACCCTCGGCCTATTGCTCCAGAGTCTCCTGTTTCAATTCGGCGGTTTGACCGCCCTGGGCGCCAATGCATTGATGATGGGTCTTCCCGCTGTTCTGTGCGGATGGCTCTTTCAAAAATACAAAGGGCGCACACAGACGCGTCAGGCCATCGTGGGGGGAGTGGTAAGCGCACTGGGGACGGCACTGGCGGCCATTATGCTGGCCATGCTTCTGGTCACCGGGGGTGAAGACTTTTTGGGTGTGGCCAAAATCGCACTGCTGGCCCACGTCCCGGTGATCATCATCGAAGGGATCGTCAGCGCCTTTACCATCGGTTTTCTGGCCCGGGTCAAACCGGCCCTGCTTGAACCATCGTTTATACACGTGTCACAAAGCACAGATGCCTAACGTCATCCATACTTCCATATGGCAACTCCCGCTCCTGATCCTGCTGCCGCTGGTATCGATGGGCGTCCTGGTGATATGGATACGACGCATGGTGAGCAACCGCACCATGTCCCATGGGGAAGATCGTGACTGGTCGGTTCCGCCACTCTATGACAAATCA
>JARRPY010000425.1:0-2074 GCA_037382425.1 Deltaproteobacteria bacterium | reverse complement strand
TCCATCGCTGGGACGTGCGTTGCAAAATTCTGACCGTCTTATTATATAGCTTCGCCGTTGCCTCGCTAAAGCACCTCCACCCCGCACTCGTCGCCGTTCTCATTTCACTCGGTATCTTGCTCATGGCCCGGGTATCCTTTGGCAAGGTGCTGTTGCGGTTACTGGCACTGAGTGGTTTCTTGGGCATGCTCCTGGTGGTCATGCCGTTCACCGTACCGGCGCATCCCGGTGACACGCTGGTCGTTTTCGGGGGCATGGACTGGCTGGGCTTCAATATGCGCGGTTTCCTTCTGGCGGCCACCATTGCGGCCAAGGCCGTGGCCGTTGCCCTGTTAATGGAACCGCTGTTGACGACGGCGCCGTTGCCCGTGACGTTGTACGGTCTTTCCCGGCTCGGATTGCCGAAAATGGCCGGGCAGATGGTATTGCTCTCCTACCGGTATGTGCATGTGTTTCTCCAGGAGGCCCGAAGGATGGCCTCGGGGATGCAGGTACGCGGGTTTCGTAAGCGGACAGACATGGAAACGCTGAAATCAGTGGCAACCTTTCTCGGCATGCTCTTTGTCCGAAGCTTTGAGAGGACCGAACGGGTCTTTGACGCCATGCGGGCTCGGGGCTACAACGGCACATTTCCGGATCCGGTCAACCTATCATTAAAGGCTCGGGATGTCCTTCTGGCAGCGGTTTGGATCGTGGTCGGGGGAATATTGATTGCCTATGATCGGATCATTTTATAAGAGGTCGTGATCATGCACTCGTCACACATACCCTCTCCGCCCCCGTCTCAGGCCCATGCGCTCTTCAGTGTACGAGATCTATCCTACACGTATCCCAATCGGATCGGCGCCCTGTCCGGCATCGATCTGGATATATACCCGGGCCAGTCTATCGCCCTGGTGGGCCAAAACGGTTCCGGAAAGACCACTTTGATCAAGCTCCTCTCCGGCCTCTTGATGCCCAAGCGCGGTATGGTCCGGTATAGAGAAAAGCCATTGACGGGCGATCACCTGTCTCGGAGTCGCCCGGAGATCGGCGTGCTTTTTCAGGACCCGGATGACCAGCTCTTCGGCCATACGGTCCTTGAGGATGTGGCATTCGGATTGCGGTCCGAAGGGGTTTCACAGACGGATGCCCAACGGAAAGCCGAACATGCACTGGCTCAGGTCAGCCTGGAGCACATGGCATACAAAGCACCGCACAATCTCAGCTACGGCCAAAAGAAGCGTGCAGCGCTGGCCGGATTGCTGGCCATGGCGCCCCACGTACTCTTACTGGATGAACCCACCGCCAATCTGGATCCGGGCCAGGAACAGGTGTTTCTCGATCTCCTCAGGGCATTCCCCGGCACATTGCTCTGTATCAGCCATGATCTGATCCTTCTATACGAACTCTGCGACCGGGCCGTGGTTCTGGATCACGGGCGATTGCGACACGACTGCTCACTGTCCGAACTGGTCGCTCAACGCCATGCGTTGCGTGCATACGGCCTCGATTTCTCTTTCCGATTGATCATTTCCCCGCCCCCTCCCGAGCCAAACAAAGACGGTTTTGACACGATGACACCAGAGGCGGATTCGCCGCCGAAATCGGACACGGCGCCCCCCCTGGTAGTACTGCGTGACTACGCATATCGCTACCCGGACGGCACCACTGCCCTCAAGGGCGTAAATCTAACCATAAATGAGGGGGAGCGGATTGCCACCGTGGGAGAGAACGGTGCGGGTAAAACCACATTGCTGTCGTGTCTCACCGGTCTTCTAAAGGGTCATGGATCGTTTAGCTTCGACGGCTGGCCCGTGACAAGGAGGCTGCGCAGGACCCTGTGGCGGCAGGTGGGCATGGTGTTTCAGGACTGTGCCGACCAACTCTTCTGCTCCAGTGTGAAAGCGGAAATCGGTTTCGGCCTCAGGCAACTCGGCTGTTCCCGAACCGAGACCCGAATACGGACCCGACAGGCCCTGTCCATGGTTCAGTTGGAGGGTTTTGAGGAGCGGGTGCCGCTTCATATGTCCGGCGGAGAACGAAAGCGTCTCGCCCTGGCGTGCGTTCTCGCCATGAAACCGAGGCTGCTCAT
>JARRPY010000424.1:0-2797 GCA_037382425.1 Deltaproteobacteria bacterium | reverse complement strand
ACGCGGATGGGTATTTTGACCATGGGCATACCTCCTTATTTCATTCTGAATGGCGAACCCTGAAGAACCAAGCTCGGATGTTATCGCCATTCCGGCGGCCACGAATTGAGCCCCACAAGGCGATCAATTCATGATTCCGTTGCATCTCCCAACTTTGATATCTTGGGAATACTGACCATAAAACAACTCCCTTTACCCAATTGACTGTTCACCGTAATTCTGCCGCCCAATTTTTCCACTATGCTCCTAGACACAAAAAGTCCCAGTCCCGTCCCTTCACCCGGCGGTTTAGTGCTGAAAAAGGGCTCGAAAATCTTTTCCAGGTTTTCCTTCGGGATTCCCTGGCCGGTGTCCGCTATCTGAATCCGTACCCCTTCTACCACGGGCTCGGCACCGACGGACACCTTCCCGCCAGCGGGAGTCGCATGAACCGCATTGGTCAACAGATTGATGAGCACTTGCCGCAACTTATAGGGGTCACTCCATATTTTTGCCAATGATAGGTCCACTGCCTCCACAATTTCCACACCCTTTTGGTCCGCCTCTTTTCGGATCAGATCCACGGCTTCATTCACCAATTCCTGGACGTCCACTTCCACTGCCACCGAATCGGTCTGCTTGACCGTGCCCAGGAGCTGATGGGTAATCCGCCTGGCCCGCTCCACCCCTTTTTCAATCTTGTCTAAAGCCAGGCGGAAATCCGCCTTGCGGGGCATATCCGCAAGCGCCTCCTTTTTCAAAATAGCACCCATCCAGCCGGCCGACTCTTTGATGATGGCCAGGGGATTATTAATTTCATGGGCCACGCCAGCCGCGAGCGTCCCCAGAGAGGCGAGCCTCTCTGTAGCGATCATCTGCTGTTCCATCCGGCTTCTAAATTCCGCCTCTCTTCGTTTGTCTTCCTCGCGCAGGATTTTTTCGTGGGCCTGCTTGATCTTGCCCAGCAAATGATCCAGCTCAATGGGTTTCGAAAGGTAATCAAAGGCCCCCTGTTTTATCCCTTCCACACCATCCTGAGTAGTCGCATGGCCGGTCAGCATAATTACTTCAATCCGTGGATAGGCTTTCTTGATACGACGCAGGGTTTCCAGCCCATTCATACCCGGCATCTTCACATCCAGCACCACCACATCGGCAGGGGACGCTTCAAGGACCGACAGGACTTCTTCCCCGCTTCCGGCTTCACGGGGAGTGATCCCTCGCTTTTTCAGCCGTTTGACAAGGGTCCGGCGGAAATCGGCCTCATCATCCACGAGAAGCAGTCGTAGGTTCGCCACGTCATCAATGGTTTGCATCGTGGAGGCTCAACTTCTTTAAGTTCATAACCTTTCGTGTTTCATAGCGATATGCAACGGCAAAAAATACGACAGCACAATTGCCCATTCGAATGCAAATATAAATCTCGTGAAGCCATTTCAATCAGCAATCGCCGATCCTACACCAGACCCAGGATCTTCCACCATATTCCTGCCACCAAAATGAGAACGCCCAAGAGGATCGGCGTGGCCACCGCACCGACTTTGGTCAGGTCCGAGGCCTTGAAATATCGGTAACTATAGGCAATCGCATTGGGTGGACACCCGATGACCAGCAGCATGGCAAAGGAGGTGGCGGTGCCAAGACACAGGGCAATCACTGTGGGGTCCACACCCTCCAACTGGGCCATAGGAATCACAATAGGCAATATGAGCGCGGCCGCCGCCACATTGGCCATGGCATTGGTCACCAGGGCTCCGAAAAGTGCCACACCCGCAAACAAAAGGAGCCAGCCCCCACCCTGAACCAGCGGAAAAAAGAGGTTGGCGAAATAAGTGGCCGCCCCGGAATAGCCCATGGCCAGCCCCAAGGATATACCGCCGCCGAATATGAACAGGGCGGTCCCCCATTCCAGGCTCTTATGGATATCCTCCCACTCCAGACCATTGAACAAGACCAAGGCCCCCACCCCCAGCATGCCGGTCACTGAATAGTGCATGCCGTGAATTCCCTTGGTCAACCATGCGATGAAGGTCAACCCGATGATGATGAGCGCCTTTTTCTCCAGCCCGGACCAGGGTCCCAAATCCTCATCAAACTCGGGGAGTGTGAACTTCGGGTCCGGCCTGAAAACGAAATAGACGATCAAGACGGCAACCGGCACTGTGACGATGGCCGCAGGCATGGCATATTTGATCCAGTCGAAGAAGGTAATTTCGATCCCGGTAAATTCCTTCAAAAATGCCGCGGCTACCATGTTTCGGCCACCGCCTACAAGGGTCCCCATGCCGCCGCATGAACAGGCAAACGGTAGAGACAACATCATGAACTTGGCCGTTCTGGTTTGGGGCTCTATGCCCACCGCCCGCATCAATGGAAGCATGGTCACGATGCCGATGGCACAGGCCGCCGCATCGTGCATAAACGAAGACGCAATCCCCAGGCCCATGGAAATAATAAACGTAAATCGGACCACGCTGTTTCCTGCCTTTTTGATGATAAAATATCCGAGACGTTTGGTAAGCCCCGCCTTATCTAAGGAAATGGCAAAAATCAGACAGCACATGATAAAGATCACCACCGGGTGCATATAGGGGGCCCAGGCCTCCTTCACGTCTGTAATCCCCATGAGCACCAAGAACACGCCGATGCAGATGGCGGTGATTTCCAAGGGGATCGGTTCAACGATAAAGAGAAAAACCAAAACCGCTAGGACAGCCAAAAACCGTTTGGCCTTGGGGGATAGGCCGTTCACATAGTCCACCTGAACGCTGTCTAGATTCAGCGCCTCGGCTCTTGCTTTCAAGAAAGCAACGCCACC
>JARRPY010000423.1:0-2809 GCA_037382425.1 Deltaproteobacteria bacterium | reverse complement strand
TCAAAATTGCGGCTCAATCTTCGGAATGCCGCTTCCCTCAGCATATGAAACCCGATCCTGGCCATCAGAGCCGGATAAGTTGGCAACTTCCAAAAGAGATCGACGCCTCTGGTCCATTGGTTCAGATTAGTCGGACCGCCGGGCATTTTTTTCGACACCCTTATTCCGTCAAAATAACGGATGTCCAGGCGATCGCCATAAGAGCACTCCATTTGGGCGTACAGGCACCTTAAATATCGGCTAATCCCGGTATTGACATTCGCGACGGGGATCGCATTGACAATCACCTTGATCCGGGCGCGTCTTTTCATGCCCGCACCTGCTTGACCGCGAGCCTCCTGCCTAGACCAGTGAAAAGGATAGCGGTGAGGAGTATCTCCGTTAATATGGTCGTCCAAGCCGCGCCCAACGCGCCATAGATGGGGATGAAAATTAAATTCAGACCGATATTGAGCCCTGCGCCGCCTGCTGCAGCAAACGCGTACAGGCGTTCCATGTTTTGAGCAATGGCCGATTGCGTCAATACACCATTCGGCAGGAGAAAAACCAATGCAGCCAACAGCCACGGGAGGAGCGTCGCGGCCTGCTGATATCCTCGGCCGAATGTCCAAAACACGATGTTGCTTCTAAGATAGGTGCCTATAAAGATAATCAAAATGCCCGCAAGGAGCGTGACGGCGGACATCTGCATCATCAGAGAGCGGAAGCGAGCATAATCCGCATGGACCAATCGAAGCTTACGAAACCAAATTAATCCCAACGGCGCAGCAAACATGATAATCCCGTCCAGAAACCTGAAAGCCGCTGCATATTGTCCCACCACTGAGGGATCGCCGGTCAAATATTCGAGGAGAATGATATCCGACCGAAAATAAACCGTGGTGGCGGCATCGATAGCCAAGAACCCGAGACATGCCCGTCGAATATGATTGATTCTATACCCCCCGAAAAGAGGGCGGGGCCATCTAACAGGTGAAATGAAAAGGGCGGCCAGGAGTCCCACGGCCCAGCCTGCAAACACGATCCAGGGATCAGCGGTGGTCAAGGAAATTGCAATGAGGATTCCCCCGGCACTGAGCGTACGGACCGTCCCTTGCCATAGGGCTTCTCGGGCAAACAGACCTTTTCCCCTTAATTCAGAAGAGGCAAAATTCACTCCTGACTGAAGAGCGAAGCACGTAAAAGCCGCCACTAATCCCCAGCGATACCTGGCTGGAAGAAAACACAAGAAAACGATTCCTATTATACTGACCAGGATGGAATGTCCCATCGCCCATGAAAGCAACTTCTCCTGGTAACTGCCCAGCGATTCAGATGGAAGCGTTTTTTCGCGAAAAAGCAGCGTCTTGTATCCCCCGTCCTGTAGAATAAGAAACAGCGACGCAACGGTCAGAATGTAACTGTACGCACCGAACTTCCCAGGACCGAGAACGCGGGCGATGACAAAGGTCAGTCCTAATGAAACGCCCCCCGTATACAGGGTGGCCGTCCACTGAGAAATAAGGGATTCACCAAAAAATCGAGGCATGTCAAGCACTCGTTTTCCTGATGCACATTTTCACGGCGTACCACTTCTTCATCGCAGAACTGCTCGCGACCTCTATTCGATAAATGCTCACTCTCTGTTCATGATTTCGCATCTGTTTATACATTCAAATCCCAAGAATGTCCACGTTTTATGCTATAACGCGCGTATCTTGAATACTTGAGAAGAATTACCACCAAAAATTATATGATTGAGATCTGATTGACGACCCATTTGAACTGTGATAGAAAATAACTTTATCTGCTCGCGCATACACGATTCCTTTTATGATTCTTTGGAAAAGCGTTTTGACCAACTTAACATCGGAGGGGAAACGCCATGAAAAAAGTAATGTGTTTCTGGTTTTTGGGTGTTCTGGCCCTTATGTTTTTCGGATGTGCCAGTAGTGAACACGTCCGGTATGCCGATGATTTCTATAATCAGGGTCTGGCGTGGTATACAAAGGCGGAGTATCAACGCGCCGTAGACGATTTCACCAAGGCGCTGGAAATGTCTCCCGAGGGAAGAGAAAACTACATCGTCTATTATAATCGAGGTCGGGCTTACTACCAATTGAAGAATTACGATCGGGCTATCATGGACTTCACCACTGCCTTAAGACTCATCGCAGGTGGAGAACCCATGGGACGATATCAACCCGAGATATATGATTCCACCATGGAGGTACCCGCGGCCACGCCCAAGCTGGAATACGGCATCTTCAACCTTTACAAGGCAAGAGGAGATGCCTGGTTCTACAAGGAGGGATACGGTGAAGCCATCGCCGATTACAATAAGGCGCTAAAATACGGGAGTCAGAGGAAAGAACTTCCATCGGTCTTTACCAATTTGGGGTGGGCCAGATTTCAAATCGGTGATTATAAAGCGGCTATCGAGGCCTTCTCCAAGGCACTGGATATCGTCCCCCGCTCCGCTCCCAGCCTATATGGAAGGGCACGGGCCTGGGCCGAGTTGGGGGACCTGAATATGGCGCTGCGCGACGCCCTAACAGCCCAGGACAACAAGCCAAACGACCCGAAGTACAACAAACTGGTCGCTGAGTTGAAACAGGCTCTGAAATAGGGAAAAATCTGAATTGCCGTCCCCTCCGCCATCGGGGCCTACCGCTATGCCGACCATATCCCCAAACTCAAACCCTCCCTCGGGTTAAACGTGGCGCTCGATATCGCTTCCCCAGTTCTGATGGCTGTGGGCTTGTTCTTGGCTTGGCATAAGCCTGTGTTCTCGGTCTTAACGGGTTCGAGGCGGGGACCCTTCTGGGCG
>JARRPY010000422.1:0-2811 GCA_037382425.1 Deltaproteobacteria bacterium | reverse complement strand
CGGGTCAGGCCGGCGCCGAAGGCGGCGAGCAGCACGCGATCGCCCGGCCGGATCCGGCCCTGTTCGAGCAGTTCGCACAGCGCACTCTTTTACCCAACACCTAATAGCTAATACTTGACACCTTCTTCTTAATGAATCAGATGAAAAAACCGTTTCCAGTGGGGCCATGACCAGTAGATGATAAACGCCTTTCCCTTGACCGCCGCCTCCGAGACGAACCCCCAGAACCGGCTGTCGTAACTGTGATCCCGGTTGTCCCCCATGACGAAGAGCTTGTCCTTTGGAACGGTGATGGGGCCGAAATGGGCCTTCTCACTGGGCAGGTACGTTTTTCCGTGGGCGGAATAGTACGCATGGGGGTCGGCGTAGGGCTTGCCGTTGATGATCACCTGCTCCCCGATCATTTCCACCGTGTCTCCGGGGAGGCCGATGACCCGTTTAATAAAATCCTTGCTCTTATCCTCGGGGTAGATGAAGACGATCACGTCGCCGCGTTTCGGATCGCTGATAGGAATAATGGTTTTGTGGATGAAGGGGAGTTTTACACCATAGATAAACTTATTGACCAGGATGTGGTCCCCCACCAGAAGGGTCGGTTCCATGGATCCGGATGGGATTTTAAAGGCCTGAACCACGAAGGTCCGTATGAACAGGGCCAGCAGGATGGCGATGGCCGCCGCCTCTGCATATTCCCTAAATACACTCTTCTTCCTTATGGTTCCCTTTGATTTGCTGGCTTCCAAATAGTCCTCCCGAAATAGATGTTATGCGGCATGTACTATGTCCGAAAGTGGTTTGTAAAGAAATTTTTCAGAATCAGCGCATGAAGCCGACATCGGGGCGGGCGGCCCACCCAAGACCCGTATGTTGTGCCGATGGAGACGTGAAAGACAACATGTTGTAAAATTATACAATATTATATGTAATTATAACAAAATGCTTGACAAGTCTCTGAATTTGTGCTTAAATGTGCGTCAATGGAATCCGGCCCCACTTATGTGGGATTGAGGTGGCGATATCTTTAACCGTCTCATCTTTATGCGGAATAACGCAATTGTAAACTCATTTCGGAGCGACTAAAATGGGCCGAAACGCAGTTAAAAAAATCAGAGAGGGTCTTCTTATAAGCAAGACCGAGCTTGCAAGGAAAGCCGGTCTTTCCCCCATTACCATCGGCCGAATCGAGAAGGGGATGGATTGCAGGATGGAAACCAAGCGGAAGCTCCTCCTGGCGTTGGGCCTTGAGCTTTCTGAGAAGCACAGAGTTTTTCCGGAGGATTGAGATCGTTGGATGCTGATGCACCGTGTCGGTGGGGCCTCGGGATTCCCGGAAGGAAAATCAGTGGAACACGACGAGATATTCGCATGCGATCAACCCGCAGCCTCGGTCCGGAGGCGGCGGACAACCCTGAGTATGGGTAGACGATAGACCGTATCATCTATGGCGATTTCAAAAAAGAATCAGTTGGTCGGATTGGACATCGGGTCTCATGCCATCAAACTGGTGGAGATCGAGCACACGAAGCGGGGGCGGATTCTCAAAAATTTCGGCACGATCCGTGTTCCCGACGAAGCCATCGTCGAAGGGTCTATCAAGGACGAGGCGGCCGTAGCCGGCGCCATCCGGCGCTTGTTTAGGAATCTGGATGTTCGAAACAAAAATGTGGCGGTCTCCCTTTCCGGGTATTCGGTGTTTTCAAAGAAGATCACCCTCGGGGTCATGGATGAATCGGGCGTGGAATCGGCCATCCAGGAAGAAGCCGAGAAATATATCCCCTTCGATATCAACGACGTGACTGTGGATTTTGCGGTGCTCTCTTCCGACATCGTCCATAGTGAGGGGAGGGGCGGCAGGGATCCTGAATCGGTTCAGGAAAGCATGGATGTGATGTTGGTGGCGGCCAAAACCAGCGTCATTGATGAGTATGTCCATCTCTTTGAGACCTCGGGCATCAATCCCTGTGTGTTGGACGTGGATATTTTTGCACTCCAGAATGCCTTGGAGCTGAGTGTGGATGATCCGACCGAGGGACATGTGATCGTCCACGTGGGGGCGAGGGAACTGGGCATTAACGCCGTTTACGGCGGGGTGTCGACGTTTTCAAGAGATTCCTCCTACGGCGGGGCGCAGATCACCGAGGGCATCATGTCCGAAATGGGTGTGGATTACGAGGAGGCGGAAAGAATAAAGCTCGGCGGCACCAAATCCCCCCTCAAAGGGAAAGACAAGGAAACCGTCCGGGAGATCACCACGTCCGTTGCTGCCCGTTGGGTGCGAGAGATAAAACAGGCGCTCGATTTTGTGACCACCACGTTCCCGGACGAGGCCATAGAAAAGATCCTCTTGGGCGGTGGGGCGTCCCGGATCCCCGGCTTTAAAAAATATCTGGAAATGGAAACAGACCTGCCCGTCATTGAAATCAACCCGTTCAGAAGTTTGAAGGTCGATCCCAAGACGTTTGATCCTGAATACCTCAAGTATATGGCCGTCCAGGCCGGAGTTGCGGTGGGCCTGGGGTTGAGGAGCCTCAGAGACAAATGATCAAGATCAATTTACTCCCTTTCAGGGCCGCCCGGAAGCGGGAGAATGTCAGGCGGCAGATCAGCATCTACTTCTTGTCCGTGACCTTCCTCATCATGGCCATCATCTATTTCAACATGGATCTCAACGGGCAAGTGACGACCCTGAAGGCCAAGGAGGAGGGCCTTAGAACCGAACTGAAGCCTTATAATGCCCTCAATCGCGAGATCGCACTAATCCAGGGGAAAACCACAGAGATCCGGTCCAGGTTGGGGGTCATCGAGCCGCTT
>JARRPY010000421.1:2845-6813 GCA_037382425.1 Deltaproteobacteria bacterium | reverse complement strand
GATGTACGGTGCCGAAAAAGAGAAGATGCTGACCGATGCACGGGGAGAGGGGGTCCGGTTCGATGTGTACGATCCGGAGGATCCGCCGGTGGTGGAGGACGGGGCGGTCCGATTTTTCCAGCCCCTGACCGGTGAGCGAATCGACCTTCCCTGCGACCTGGTGGTGCTGTCCACCCCGCTGGTGGCGCGGGAGGATGTTCTGGAACTGAGCCAACTCTTACGGATTCCGGTGGATCAGAACCATTTCTTCCTGGAGGCCCACGCCAAGTTGCGGCCGTTGGACTTCGCCACCGACGGGATTTTTGTCTGTGGGTCGGCCCGATACCCGGCCACCGTGGAAGAGGCGTGTTCCCAGGGCGTGGGCGTGGCATCGCGCATCGCCACCATTTTGTTTAAGGACAAGTTGATCATCAGTGCCCTCGTGGCCGAGATCGATCCTGAGACTTGTGTGGGGTGTATGGGGTGCATGGAGATGTGCCCCTACGGGGCCATCAGCTATCTTCCTGATCAGAAGATCTGCGAGGTCAATACCATTTTGTGTAAAGGGTGCGGGTGCTGCGCGGCCACGTGCCCGTCCCAGAGCGCAACCCTGAAAGGGTTCAAGCCGCAACAACTGCTGGCCCAGATCCGGGGCATGTAGCGGGAGGATTTTTTATGAGTGATAACAGCTTTGAACCGCGAATTATCTGCTTTCTGTGTACGTGGTGAGCATACGCCGCTGCTGACCTGGCTGGGGTCAGTCGGTTGCAATACCCCTCGAACATCCGGACCGTCCGGGTCATGTGTTCCGGCAGCGTGTCCCCCCATCACATCCTTCGCGCCTTTCAACAGGGTGTGGACGGCGTTTTTGTGGGCGGGTGACACCTGGGAGACTGCCATTACCTGTATGGTAATTACGCCACGGACAAACGGATTCGTTTTTTGAGAAAACTCATTGCATTCAGTGGGCTGGAGGAAGATCGGCTCCGGTCCAGATGGATCTCCTCGGCCGAGGGTCCTGAATTTGCGCACGAGATAACGGATTTTATCGAGACCCTCAAGAAAATGGGACCGTCGCCGTTGAGAAAGGACGCCGCCGCGCTGAAGGCCGCTTAGGGATATGATGGGCAATGCCTGGGTTGGGGTGTCAGGTGTCAGGTTTCAGCAACGCCGGGACCAGCAACCCGTAAGGAGTAACCAGTAACCAGTGTTCCGCCCACAGCGGGATTGCGGGCGGCAGGGCGCCTTAGGACATGGATATGATAGAAGACGTAAAGAAAAAGGTTCAAGCACTCCTCGATTCAGGGGAGATCAAGGGATTTATGGGGTTAAAGGAAAAACACGGGCATGTGGCCCCTCACCTCTTTACCGGGGAGAACGGACTCGACGGAATGGTGCTGGGGGATTGGAAGGGGTCGGGAGATGCCCGATATTCGCTGAACAAGCAGCTGATCCACCTGGCCCGGACGTATCCGGATGAGACCTTCGGGGTCCTGGTGCGGGGCTGTGATGAACGGGGACTAAAGACCCTCTATGTGTGGAACCAGTTGTCTCCCGACAAGGTGATCCCGGTGGGGATTGCGTGTCCCCAGGAACTGGCAAAGGCATGCGAGTGCGCCAAACCCTTCCCCGATGCACTGGTAGCCGGTGAAAAAGCGGAAGGTGTCCCCCAGGATTCAGTGGTGCGGGTGGAGGAACTGGCCTCGGACGAGCGGTTTAAATACTGGTTCAAGGAGTTCGACCGATGTATCAAGTGTTATGGATGCCGGAATGTCTGCCCCATGTGCTTCTGTAAGGAGTGCACCCTGGAGGAATCGGATCTCATCAATACCGGGGATGTGCCGCCTGAAAATCCCATGTTCCACCTGACCCGGGCGGTCCACATGGCGGGTCGATGCATCGATTGCGGTTTGTGTAACGAGGCCTGCCCCGTGGGGATCCCCTTGAGGACCCTTTACAAGAAAGTGGCGGATATTATCGATCAGGAATTCGGGTACCGTACCGGCTATACCGAGGATGAAAAATCGCCATTGAATATTCTGGGCGGCGCCGCGTAGGGCCGTCTTATGGCTCCGAAAATAATTTCGGGGCGTGAGCAGGAGAGTTGATCATGGATTTTAAAACGGTACTGACCACTTGCCCGTATTGCGGCTGCGGTTGTAATTTTTATCTCGAAGTGCTGGACGGGCAGATCCTTCAGACCATTCCGTGCAAAACATGTCCCACCAATGAGGGCAAGTTGTGCATCAAGGGATGGAATGCGCATGAATTCGTTCAGAGCCCCAACCGGTTGACCCAACCCCTCCTTCGGAAGGATGGGGAATTGACGCCGGTCTCGTGGGACGAGGCCCTCGATTACACGGTATCCCGTCTCAAAGAGATTCATGACGCCGACGGAAGCGACAGCATCGCTTTTTTCTCCTCTGCCAAGGTGACCAACGAGGAGAACTATCTCCTCCAGAAATTCGCCCGGGCGGCGGTCGGTACGCTGGCTGCCGAGGCGGATCTGTACGTGCGCCAGCATCTCGGCACCGACGTGGCCCTTTTAAACGGCATCATGAATGTGATCATCGAAAAGGGCTGGGCCGACACCGAGTTCATCGAGGCCCGCACCGAGAATTTCGATGCGTTCAAGGAAACGGTGGCGGCCTACTCGCCTGAGAAGGCATCGGAGATCACCGGGGTGGCGCCCGAAGATATCGTCAAGATTGCGGAATATTACAGCCGGGCCGATGCGGCGACCATCCTCTACTGCATGGGCATCACCCAGCACACCACCGGCGTGGACAATGTCAAGTCTCTGGCCAACCTGGCCATGGTGGCCGGCCAGATCGGCCGACCCGCCACCGGAGTCAATCCCCTGCGGGGCCAGAACAATGTGCAGGGGGCCTGTGACATGGGGGCGCTGCCCAATGTGTATCCCGGATACCAGGTCGTGACCATGCTGGACAACCAGAAGAAATTCGAGTCGGCCTGGAATGCCAAACTATCCGACCAGCTGGGGTTGACCATCCCGGATATGCTGAGCGGTTTGAGCGAAGGGACGGTCAAGGCCCTCTATGTGATGGGGGAAAATCCCATACAGAGTGATCCGGATACGGCTCATGTCCAAAAGGCCCTGGAGGCGGCGGAACTGCTGGTGGTGCAGGATATCTTTCTCACGCCCACGGCCCGGTTGGCCCATGTGGTCCTTCCGGGAACCTCTTTCGCCGAGAAGGACGGGACTTTCACCAATACCGAACGCCGGGTGATGCGGGTCAGGAAGGCCATCGAGCCGGTGGGAGACGCCCGTGCGGACTGGGAAATCATCCAGGAGATCTCCAACCGATTCGGATACGACATGACATACGACTCCCCTGAAGCCATTATGAAAGAGATCGCCACGGTGACGCCCTCCTACGGCGGGATCACCTACGAGCGTCTCGAAGGGGAGGGGCTCCAGTGGCCCTGTACGGATGTGGATCACCCGGGGACCCCGTTTTTACACAAGGATGCATTCGCCCGGGGCAAGGGGCTCTTTCACGCCATCGAATACCAGCCGCCGGCCGAGACAGTGGACGAGGAATATCCCTACTGGTTGACCACCGGCCGGCTGTATGCCCACTATCACACGGGCACCATGACCCGGAAGTCCCCGTCGCTGGACGCGGAGGTGAGAGAGGGTTGCTTGGAGATCAGCCCGGAAGATGCGGATAAACTCGGTGTCTGCCCTGGGGATATGGTGACGGTCGGGTCCCGTCGCGGCGAGATCACCACCAAAACCATGGTCACCAACCGGGTGAAAGAAGGGCTTGTGTTTATGCCCTTTCATTTCTTGGAGAGCAATGCCAACGTGCTTACCAACCCGGCCCACGACCCCATCGCCAAAATACCCGAGTTCAAAGTCTGTGCGGTGAGGCTGGAGAAGGCCGCCTGAGACGGGCCTATTTCTTTTCAAATCAGCGGTATTCTATTCATTAAGGATGCTTTGAAAGGACATTTGGTCGTAG
>JARRPY010000421.1:0-2751 GCA_037382425.1 Deltaproteobacteria bacterium | reverse complement strand
AAAAAAGGAATGGAGCAGAGAACCCAAGATGGTTCAGGGTCGTGAAAATGCAATATAGAGGCTGGATCGTATTTTCATCCCGGATCAATGAGCACTGTCTGAAACCGAGCGGGTTATCGTGGGAAGAAAGACGGTTGTTTAGAACTCATGTATGCTTTTCAGAAATGGCATACATTATGCGATAAGAAATAGGCGGTAGCTTGGCACTACCTCCCGATACACCATTGTGAAGCGTAGGCCAATACCTTGGGGCCGTCCATGGGGGTTGGCCTACGCTTTTTGCAGGAAAATGTTTTTGATGCCCTAAAATGGCCCCGCCAAAGGGCGGCGGGATGTTTCCTTTGACACCCAAGCCCGTTTCCGCAATATTTCACCTTCAAAAAAGCGACTTCTTATCACCGATGCGGATAGACGACCCAAAACGGGCCAAACGCTGTCTGCCCCATCTGAACTACTGCGGCCTTGCGGCGTATTGGCTGTCGTTTAGGGAAGTTCATCCCACCCATCCCACCCAAAATCTCCACCAGACCGAACCCCTGGGTCCTTAGACCTGTTGACAGCCTGCTTCCCATTTGCTTAGGTTTAATAACCACTAGAAATCAAATAGTTACCTGTACCTACGTGGATATCGCATGGTACTACGTAAAGGCCACCTCATCAATACGATCTCTCCTCGAACTCACAGGGCAGAGGTGCAGAGGCGCAGAGAAAAACAGCCTTGCATATCATTATTCATATCATCCAATTTGGGAAGATATGTGGTTCTACAGAATAACTGTGTGAAAAAGAGGCTTGAAATGGGTCTCAAAATAGCATACAATCGAGACTCATTTGGAGGTGATATTATGAAATTATTAAGCGTCAGGGATCTGAAAACAAAATCATCACAGGTTTGGAAAGATCTCCCCGATCAAAAGGAAATGGTCATCACAAGCAATGGCAGGCCTATTGCCATCCTTTCATCAGTAAATGAAAACAACTTGGAGCAGGTTCTATCCGCTTTCAGACAGGCACGCGCAATCGAGGCGGTAACATCAATCCAATATGAGTCTGTTTGTAAGGGTAAAGATAAAATTACGCTGGAAGAAATTAACAATGAAATCAAAATCGTTCGTTCACAACGTAAGCGATGATAGTTGTCCTCGATACAAATGTTCTGGCCTCCGGGCTGCTTACTCCTTTTGGAAGCAGTGGTGAAATTGTCCGGATGATGTCATCGGGCAAGCTAACACTGGAATATGACGCCAGAATATTAATAGAATATCAGGAGGTTCTTAACCGGCCGAAATTTCAATTCGATAAAGACACAATAGATATACTCATTGACTATATTAAAAAAAGTGGTCAAGCAGTTACCACCGAGCCATTGGCTAAACCGCTCCCTGATCCTGATGATGCCCCTTTCCTTGAAGCAGCTATTGAGGGAAAATCTGAAATTTTAGTCACAGGGAACAAGGTACATTATCCTGTGAAATTCAGGAAAGGGATAAAGGTCCTGTCCCCAACCGAGTTTATAAAATTCTTTCAAAAAACCAAAGACAGGTTTTGAGTTGAAGTGGCCGAGGAGATTAAGTTTGACGCTTATCGATTTCAGGCAACGGTCAAACGTAGGTCTGACCCCTCTCACTTTTCCCGTTTGACAGAAGGTTAGTATGATGTATGATACGGGTGTATACATTATGGAGGGAAGGTATGGTACGGACACAAATATATCTGACGGAACATCAACGTAAAGAATTGGCTGCCATTTCAAAGGCCATCGGGAAAAAGCAGAGTGAAATCATTCGAGAACTGCTCCAATTTCTGTTGAAACTCATGAAATCCACTTTCCAATCTCGCGCTGAGACGCGCGTAGCGCGAATGCATCCATATTTGATCCTCAAAAAAACGACTTCTTATCCCTCACCTTGTTTATGCCCCTGAATACGGTATCCCTGACTCCGGCATATCCAAGATCCTCAAGACCGATACCCGTGGGGTATATCGGGCATCCTCAAAGAGTCGTTCTTTCAGCAATCCATTTGTGAAGTCCGAGTCCGGCCACTTTCTCGAAATGCGGATCAATGGTGAAGACTTCGAGTTTTCCGGAAAGGGCCGTCGCCGCAATAATCAAATCGGAAAGCGGTATCGTAACCCCGCGGCTTCTCAGGGATGCATTCATTTCACCCGCGCGTTCCCATATTTCACGGGTAATTTCAAGGTATGGAAGTTTTTTCAGATGCTCCTTTACGACGACCGCCTCTTTCGGGCGCTTCACCCCTTGCAATAACTCAGCCATCACCATGCCGACCATTATCACCTTACGCTCTCTCAAAAGACTTTTCAGATGGTGTGTGATTTCAGACTCGTTTTTCCGGAAAAACTCAATCCAGACGCAGGTATCAACGATTATCCCGGTATTCATCCAGTTCCGCCTCTTCTTGTTTTTGCCAATCGGGATCCATATCGATTTTGCCACTGAGCGAGATGAGGTCTTCAATGGACCTTCTTTCTATATATTCTCTGATGGATATTTCAACGGCTTTGGTTTTGGTTTTGGCTTTTGTGAGTGCCATGATTGCATCCATAAGATCATCATTTATGTTAATTGTAGTTCTCATGATATTCACCTCACCGCATATGTTTTATCCAAATTAATGCACAAAGGACTGAATATTTCAAGATATTTTTTTCGGAATACGAATTCACATTCTTGGGAAGGCCCGAATGGACCGGACCCCGGATCCTCAAAAGGCTGAATAAATACGAAAT
>JARRPY010000420.1:0-2824 GCA_037382425.1 Deltaproteobacteria bacterium | reverse complement strand
GGGACGAATGGTCATCACCATGGATCGGTACGGTGCAAACTGGGACATGGTGCGAAAGGGATGGGAGGTCCATGTGCATGGCGAGGGGCGATATTTCTCCACGGCTAAAGAGGCCGTCGAGACCCTGAGGTCGGAGACAGGGGCCATTGATCAGGACCTGCCCCCGTTTGTCATCTCCGATGACGGCAAAACCCCTGTGGGGGCCATACAGGACGGGGATGCCGTAATCTTTTTTAACTTCAGAGGCGACCGGGCCCTCGAGATCACCGAGGCCTTTGAAAAGGATGAATTCGATCATTTCGACAGGGGAAAAAGACCGGACGTCCTCTATGCGGGGATGATGGAATATGACGGGGACCTGAAGGTCCCCAAGAACTATCTGGTAGACCCGCCGCACATCCAGCGGACCATGGGCGAATACTTGTGCGCCTCGGGCGTTAGGCAGATGGCCGTGAGTGAAACCCAGAAATTCGGACACGTGACCTACTTTTTCAATGGGAATCGCACAGGAAAATTCGATGAAAAGCTGGAAACCTACGTGGAAATCCCTTCGGACATCATACCGTTTGAACAGCGCCCCTGGATGAAGTGCGCCCAGATCACCGACACGGTGTGTGATGCCATCAGGGACAATGCCTATGATTTCATTCGATTAAATTACCCGAACGGAGATATGGTGGGTCACACCGGCATCTATCAGGCCGTATTGGTGGCCATGGCCGCCCTGGATCTCTGTATCGGCCGGGTGATGAAGGCGGTCAAGGCAGCAGGCGGCGTTCTGCTCGTCACCGCGGATCACGGCAACTCGGATGAGATGTATGAGCATGACAAGAAGACAGGAGAGATCCTCAGGAATCCGGACGGATCTCCTGCGGCCAGGACCAGTCATTCCTTGAATCCCGTGCCCTGTATCCTCTACGATCCCGAATTCAAGGGCGAATACCTGCAATCATTGAAACCCGAAATGGGCATCAGCGCCATTTCCGCCACCTGTCTCGAACTGCTGGGGTTTCTGCCTCCCGAAGCATACGACCCCAGCGTATTGACATTCCGGGCCGATGAATAATTCAGCTCAGGGCCTTTTTAAAGGGATTGTTGAAACTCGGAGCCGCTTTCTTCTTTACGCCACGTCTGGGGCCCCCGGCTTTGGATGGCTTTTTCTCCCCTGACCGGTGCCCGGCGTCTGTCTCGGGGGTTTTCTTCATTGAAAGTGAAATCCGCCTCCGTTCAGGTCTACGCCCAGCACCGTAACCGTCACTTTCTGGTGCACCGTCACCACCTCTTTGGGATCCTTCACAAACCGATCGGCCAGCTGACTGATATGCACCAGGCCGTCCTGGTGAACCCCCACATCCACGAAGGCGCCAAAGGCGGTCACATTGGTCACCACGCCCGGGAGTTTCATGCCGGCCTCGAGATCTTCCATTGCCGTCACCCCATCGGCAAAGGTAAAAAGGTCGAATGTCTCTCTGGGGTCTCTGCCGGGTCTTTCCAGTTCCTCCAGGATGTCCGTGAGCGTGGGGAGTCCCACCGAATCCGTGATATACCGGCTGACATCGATTTTATGCCTGAGGGTCTTGTCTTCCATCAGATCGGTGATGCCGCATCCCAAATTCCGCGCCATGGACTCCACAATGCCATAGGACTCGGGATGAACCGCGCTGGCATCCAGGGGATGGGTCCCATTTCTGATCCTCAGGAATCCCGCGGCCTGCTCAAAGGCCTTGGGACCGAGGCGGGGCACGCTATTGAGTTCCAGCCTTGATTGAAATGCCCCGTTGTCGTTGCGGTAGTGGATGATCTGCTTGGCCAGTTGCGGACCGATCCCCGATACATAGGACAGGAGTTGCTCGCTGGCCGTGTTGACATCCACGCCCACGCCGTTGACGCAGCTCATGACCACATCGTCCAGACGTCTTTTGAGGGCCTGCTGATTCACGTCATGTTGATACTGACCCACCCCTATGGCTTTGGGATCGATCTTCACCAGTTCGGCCAGGGGATCCATGAGGCGCCTGCCGATGGAGACCGCCCCACGAAAGGTCACATCCAAATCGGGGAACTCCTCCCTGGCCACCTCAGAGGCGGAATATACCGAGGCACCGCTCTCATTGACCATGACCACCGGAATATCCTCAGCAAACCCAAGGTCCCGGATAAGCGCTTCGGTCTCCCGCCCGGCCGTACCGTTCCCCACGGCAACGGCCTCCACCTGGTACGCCTCCCGGAGCCTGTCGAGGGTTTCGGCGGCAGAGGCCTTCTGCTTCTCAGATGCAAAGGGGTATACGGTCTCGTTGCCGAGCAGTTTTCCCTGTGGATCGAGGCAGACCACCTTACACCCCGTACGGATACCCGGGTCAACGGCCATCACCCGTTTTTGACCCATGGGTGGGGCCAGAAGGAGGGCCCGAAGGTTAGTTGCAAATACCTCTATGGCCGCCTCGTCCGCCCGCTTCTTCGTCTCCAGACGCATCTCCGTTTCCATGGACACAGACAAAAGGCGTTTATACCCATCGTGGATGGCCTTTTGGACCGCTTCGGACGCAGGATTCTCCCCTTTTATGAACAAGCGTTGCAGTATGCCGATGGCCGCCTCAAGGGGAGGGGTGATGCGCAGATCCAGAATCCCTTCTTTCTCTCCCCGTCGTAACGCCAGAATGCGGTGGGAGGGCGCATTCAAGACAGGTTCTTCCCATTCGAAGTAATCCCGGAATTTGGCCCCTTCCTTCTCTTTACCGGGAATCACCCTGGCTCGAAAGACCCCTTTTCGGCGATAGAGGTCGCGCAGGCTTTCGCGGGCGGTCTGATCCTCGCTGATCCATTC
>JARRPY010000419.1:0-3053 GCA_037382425.1 Deltaproteobacteria bacterium | reverse complement strand
CCTGGTTTTGGAATTGCTGTTTCCAAAAGCGCACCATTCTCATTTGGATCATTAAAGCGTGAATATCAACCTCACCCACCCTATCAGTTATCAGTCGAATGGCACATCAAAGACTGCGCGTCCGGACGACCCCGTAAACGAGAGCGGGATGATGGATTTTCCCCGCTTCTGGGCCAGTTCCATCATGGTCTCCCGGGCCGTGGCAGGGGGGCCAGTTCCATCATGGTGTCACGGGCCGTGGCCGGGGGATCGCGCCGAAGATCTTCTGCCTTGGGCCGAAGCGTCACGGCGCCGGTGCTGCAGGTGGTGACGCAGAGCCCACACCCGATGCACCGATCCCTGTCCACGATCGCTACACCGTCGTCTCCCACGCGGATGGCTTCCATCTGGCAGCGATCGACACAAATCTCGCATCCCGCACACAATGCCTCATCCACCTGAGCAAAGTAGTTGCTTATCACCATTTCCGCCGGCCTGGGGTGGTGTTTCAGCGACCTGAGCATCCCGCAACAATCCCCGCAGCAATTACACATGCCGCCTGGATTCTTGGCGTTAAACGGCTGAGGCACGAGCCCGGCCGCTTCGCACCGATCCAGGATCTCCAGGGCTTCTTACTTTGTCACCCACCGTCCCATTCCCCTGTCCACATAGTATTGGGCATGGGATCCGGCCATGAAACAGACCTCCAGCGGTTTATCGCAGCCCTGATCGATGAGGCCCTTCTGGACCCGGCAGATGCATTTGGCTACGGCAAGCTTGTCTTTGGATGTAATGATCTCTTTGACATCCTCGTATGGGGCCACAGGCCATGACACCGACAGCGAGCGCCCGACCGGTATGGGTCGCATGGGAACCGTCTGCTGGGCGGCCTGGTCTGAGAAGGCCTCTTCCATATAGGCATCCGTCAACCGGGCCAGGTCCCGATCCATGGTATTCAACTGATATTCATATATGCCCACCACGAAAGGCGCGGCCCCGTATTTCACCTCGCCCTTATCCCTCATCCGGAATAAGAGGCCTTTCTCCGCCATCCGTTCGAGGAGTTTACCTACTGCGTCGGCGTCTCCCTTGATCCGCTCCGCCACGTTCTCCGGGGGCTCCAGCATCAGGCTCATCTTGAGATACATCTCGGCTTCTTCTTCCGTGAAGAGCCTCTTCAGGATTTCAATTTCAATCCCCGATGCGGTTTCAGGAAAACCGACTGAGTACTGGTCCAGTTGCTCTCTCAGACGGGTGAAAACGTTTTCGCTCATATCCAAACTCCTGAAAAAGCCCCCCGGCAGGGTTGTCTGTTGCCGGTTACCAGGCGCCCCATGTCGTCCGAGACCCGACACCCGAAACCTGACCTCCGAACCCTAGGTCCCCATCTCCCATGAGGAAAGGTAGCGCTCCTGTTCTTCCGTCAGGGTGTCGATCTGAACACCCATGGACTTCAGTTTCAGCCGCGCGATCTCCTGATCGATCTCCAGGGGTACCGGATGGACCGCGGTTTTGAGCTCGCCGTGTGACGCGGCCATGTACTCGGCGGACAAGGCCTGGTTGGCAAAGCTCATGTCCATGACGCTCGAGGGATGGCCTTCGGCCGCTGCCAGATTGATGAGACGCCCTTCACCCAGCACATAAATTCGGCGGCCGTCTTTGAGCCTGAATTCTTCAACAAAATCTCGAATGGCCCGCCGGTCCGTGGATGCTTCCGCGAGACCGGGCAGATCCAGCTCCACGTCGAAGTGCCCGGAGTTGGCCACCATGGCGCCGTTCTTCATATTAAGGAAATGTTCCTTTCGGATCACGTTGATATCGCCGGTGAGCGTGCAAAAAAAGTCACCCAGCGACGCTGCCTGGGCAATGGGCATCACCTGGAACCCATCCATGGTGGCTTCCAGTGCGCGAAGGGGATCCACTTCAACCACGATGACGTGTGCCCCGTGTCCCTTGGCCTTGTTGGCCACCCCGCGACCACACCATCCGTATCCACACACCACGAAGATACTCCCGGCAAGGAGCCGGTTGGTGGCCCGTATGATCCCGTCCACCGTGCTCTGTCCGGTCCCGTAACGGTTATCAAACAGGTGCTTGGTGTTTGCATCGTTGACGGAAATGATGGGAAACTGGAGGACCCCGTCCTTTTCCATGCTTCGCAGGCGAATCACTCCGGTGGTGGTCTCCTCGGTCCCGCCGATGACGTTCGATAAAAAGCGGTCCCGATCGGCGTCGGGCAGTCCCCTTCCCCACTCACTGACGGAAGGCTCCAAGTCATCCCACTTCCCGAGGGCAATAAAATGGAGCGAGCTCACCAGGTCCGCTCCGTCGTCCATGGTCATGTGGGGTTCATGTTTCAGGGCCGACAGGATGTGGCCGTAGTACGTCGCATGGTCCTCCCCCTTTATGGCGAACACCGGGATCTCGTCATCGGCCACCAGAGAGGCGGCCACGTCATCCTGGGTGGAGAGCGGGTTTGAGGCGCACACCACCACGTCCGCACCGCCCGCCTTCAAGGTCTTCATAAGAGCGGCCGTCTCAGTGGTCACATGGAGGCAGGCGGAAATTCGGCGACCGGAAAGCGGTTTTTCCGCCAGGAAGCGTTCCCGGATGGATTTGAGGACCGGCATACTCATCTCGGCCCACTCGATTCTCAGGCGGCCCTTTGCCGCCAGATTGATGTCTCTGATATCATAATCCATTTTTTATCCGTTTTATGGGTATTTTTTGCATCTCGATGACGACGGGAGCATTCCGAACCCGGATCTTCACCCCGTTGCCACCAAAATCGCCTAACAGGCGATTTTCAAAAAGCAATCAACAAGGGGCCTTCTTTGGCCTACTTGACCGCCCGTTTGAGTGTCTCCGTCAGATCCGTCTTCTCCCAGCTGAGCTCGGGGAGTTCACGGCCGAAGTGGCCGTAATTACAGCTTTTTCTGTATATCGGCCTCAAGAGATCCAGTCTCTCGATAATGGCGGCCGGCCGCAGGTCGAACTCCTTTTTCACGATTTCGGTCAGTTCCCTGCTGGACACAACGCCCGTGCTGTAGGCCCCCACCATCACCGATACGGGC
>JARRPY010000418.1:0-3805 GCA_037382425.1 Deltaproteobacteria bacterium | reverse complement strand
GGCATTTCTCTGTCGGGATTCGGTTTGGCGGATGATCAGGAGCAGCAAGACTTGTTTGCACGGGATGCCCCCCGTCAAGACAGGGGAAGCTTCAATCGTGCCATGGATCGCATCATGGAAAAGCACGGTGGGAAGGGCGTGCGTCCGGGGGCGCTGTTTTCAGATGAAGAGGGCCAACGGTGAAAATGCACACTTTGTATCGGACAACCGGTCTCAGTAGTCGCCTCTGATATTCTCAAGGTTATTCCGTGCGAAGGAAGAGTGTTCAGGGCATCATTCTCAATGGCTTCGAGTACGGAGACGGTAATCCGCGTCACCCGATCCGGGGGTTGTCCAATCCCACCATGGTGTGAAGATTCGGTGTTCCCAGATCAAGGTCGATGAGCAAGACCTTCTTCTGGTTATTGGCCTGCATTACACCCAGATTGGCAGAAATAAAGCTCTTTCCGCTTCCTCCCTTTCCTCCTCCAACCGCAAATATACGTGCCATTCCCCACCTTGCATATGGGATATTTATTCCATGTTTCAGAGGTGCCGGATGCGTGGCTTTTTTTATATTGCAAATTTCATTGGGGTGCGTCAAGATAAATAAGACGGATTTTTCAAATATTTTCGATATCCTTTTCATTTCGCCCCTATTTTTTATTGTTTTGATGGATTCATCTATACGGACGGAATGAATTTCAAGCCACAAACGAATCTTGCACAAAACAGATCATCTAACACGGAAAGGAGGAAGATTTACATGGTTCGCGTTACATGCTTAGGGGGTGCACAAACGGTCACCGGCTCAAACTACCTGGTGGAAAGTTCTTCAGGAAAAAGGGTACTCGTGGATTGCGGCCTGTTTCAGGGGGGTCGACACATCGAAAACCGGAACTGGGGCGACTGGGGTTTTGACCCAAAAGAGATCGACACCCTCTTTTTAACCCACGCACACGTCGACCACAGCGGCAGGATCCCCAAACTGGTGAGAGACGGCTTTCATGGCCGCATCATCACGTCCCCGCCCACTGCGGAGTTGTGCGAAATCATGCTTCTCGACTCGGCCCATGTGCAGGAAATGGACGCGGAATGGCAAACCCGAAAGAACCGGCGCCAGCACAAAAAGGATGTCCTTCCATTGTACACCCAGGGGGATGCGGAAGCGAGTTTTCAATACCTTTTCCCTGTGGAGAGAGACCAGATGGTGGATGTGGAACCCGGCATTCGTGCTCGGCTGAGAAACGCCGGACACATCCTCGGATCCTCGATCCTCGAGCTGTGGGTCAGGGAAGACGGAGAATCCATCAAGGTCGTATTCTCCGGGGATCTGGGAAAACGTGACCAACTCATTGTGAAGGATCCCCATGAAATATTCGATGCAAATGCCCTCTTCCTGGAATCCACCTATGGAAACCGTTTGCATAAGACGTTTGAGGACAGCAAGACGGAACTCCTCGAGGCCATTGAATATGCCGTCTCCAACAAAGAGAAAGTGATGATTCCCGCATTTGCGGTGGAGCGGACCCAGGAAATTCTGTATATCCTGGGGGAGTTCTCTCGGGCCGGCAAACTCCCGGACATCCCCGTGTACCTCGACAGCCCCCTTGCCATCAAGGCCACGGAAATTTTCCGCAAAAACAAGCCCTACTATGACGAAGAGGCCCGGGCCATTGTGGACCGGGGATTCGATCCCTTTGACATGCCCAACCTTCAGTTTACTGAAAGTACCAAAGACTCCATGGCCATCAATGAAAAAAGGGGATCCGCCATCATCATTGCCGGAAGCGGCATGTGTACGGCCGGACGGATCAAGCACCACCTGAAACACAATCTCTGGCGACCGGGCGCCAGCATCGTTATCGTGGGATTTCAAGCCGAAGGAACCACAGGCCGGAAAATCGTGGACGGCGCCAAACAGGTGAAAATCTTCCGGGAGAGCGTGGATGTCCGTGCCAAGGTGTTTACCATCGGCGGATTCTCGGCACATGCGGACCAGAGCGATCTCTTGACCTGGGTCGGTGGCTTCGAGAGTCAGCCCAAGGTGTTTGTGGTCCATGGCGAGCCCGAGGCGAGCCGTGTGCTGGCGGAGAAAATCCAGGAGAAATACAACCTGGAAACCCATGTGCCCCGGTGGAAGGAGCGCGTGGTGCTCAAGCCTCGGGAGGCCGCCCTCGAAATGCCTGAGGAGCCCGACACAGGACCCGACCCCCGCGATCTCCTGCTGAATGGGATCATCGATGTGGAACAGGAACTCAAAAGGCTTAAGAAACGGATCCAGGCCCGTGACGAATCGAGGGAAACGGACCTGGACGATGCGGACCGGCTGGCCTATCTAAAGGAAGAACTTCAGACCATCGCCGACATCTAAAGGCTTGCTTCCATGGGACGTATCGGCCCTGGTCCTGCCCGATTCTAACGGGAACGGGCAGGACCGCCCAGCCGAAGACATCGCCGACGGCAGGGGCCGAGGACCCGCGAATGGATCTTAATCCGTGTCGCCCGCCCCGATCAGGGGAAGTTGTTTTTCCACCTCGAAAAACACCAGGAACTTCGACGATTCTTCCTGGTTTGCTTCAGCGGCATATTTGCGCCGCCGAATGCTGTACAGCAATTCGCTGTCCGCCTCTTCGCCCTGCTTTTTCAGAAACAAGCGGACCCCCTTGTAGCCGGGGCCGTCTTCCATGAACATGTAGGCGGCGTTGGGATTGGAGAGCAGGTTGTGATGGGTGCCGGTATCCATTTACTGGACCCGGCTCGTGGCCCCATTTCGGGGCGGGTTCGTGTGGTTCATCGATTTCAGGTTGAAAATTGGTTGACATCCCCCGTTGGTGTCTTAATTTATATCATAATCACAAATTCGAATAAGACAACACGAACCCGCCCAGAAATGGGGCCACGAGCCGGGTCCAGCAAATGGATGCCGGCATTTTTTATGGAGGCGAAGAAAATGGAACTCAAGCATACTGTGGAAGAAAGAGGTTTCGAGCTGAGTCCGGTGAATCTGGACGGCGCGTTCAGCCGCATGGATGATGCCGATGATAAACGTTTTTATGAAAAGGATCGGTTCGTCAGCCACCTTGATGAGGTGGCCCTCAATACGGTGGAGCAGTTGATCGGGCAGTTGGTGATCGAGGATGCGCCCGTCATACTGGATCTCATGGCCGGATGGGACAGCCATATCCCCGAGCACATCACCCCGTCTCGGGTGGTGGGTTTGGGACTCAACACCAATGAACTCTCCCGGAACAGGGTCCTGACAGACGCGGTGGTGCATGATCTCAATGAAGACCCCGCCCTTCCCTTCCCCGACAACACCTTTGATGTGGTTCTCAATACGGTGTCCGTGGACTACATGGTCAAGCCTTTTGAGGTGTTCGAGGAAGTGGGCCGGATTCTCAAGCCGGGCGGACTGTTTCTGGTGATGTTTTCCAACCGGATGTTTCCCCAGAAAGCGGTGAAGATATGGCGAGAGTCGGATGAGGAGGAGCGGGTCATCCTGGTTCAGGAATTCTTTGAGCGGAGCGGATGCTTCCATAAACCCACCGTATTTCTCTCAAAGGGCAAACCAAGGCCCAAAGACGATAAATATGCACATACCGGCCTGCCGAGTGATCCGATCTATGCGGTGTATGCGGATCGATTAGGTGGAAAAAGCACTCACAAACGACCGGAACCGGTCATTCGATTCGAAAATACCCTTTCCGCACAAGAGCTGGAGAGGAGAAAACAGGCGGTGAAAGAGACCCTTTGCTGCCCCTATTGCGGCGATCGGTTGAAGAAATGGATGGTTCCCGACAATCCCTTCAGCCAAACATGGGAC
>JARRPY010000417.1:0-5596 GCA_037382425.1 Deltaproteobacteria bacterium | reverse complement strand
CTGTATGGTGCTGATAATCGGTGCATACTCCGACACCTGGGCCCTCGGCCTGTTGATGGTTTTGGTCAGAGGATCCAGGATGAACAGGCGCCCGGCCTTGGCCTGATCCAAGGCCGTTTGCATCACATCTCTGGTTAACCGCTCGATCTTGATGTCCATCTGGAGTGCGGTGACGCCGTCCCGTGTGCCCGTCACCTTGAAATCCATATCGCCATAGTGGTCTTCATCACCGATAATATCCGTGAGGACCTTCACGCGCCCCCCGTCCGAAACCAGGCCCATGGCCACACCGGCCACCGGTTCCTTGATGGGAACCCCCGCATCCATTAGGGAAAGGCATCCGCCACAGACAGTGGCCATGGAGGACGAGCCATTGGACTCCAATATCTCGGAAACCACCCGGATGCAATACTGGAATTCTTCCGAATCGGGCAACACCGGCATGAGCGCCCGTCTGGCCAATGCCCCATGACCGATTTCCCGTCGCCCCGGTCCACCCAGCCGCCGGGCCTCGCCGACGCTGTAAGGCGGGAAGTTATAGTGCAGGATAAACCATCTGAAATGCTCACCGTATATCGATTCAATCCGCTGTTCATCCCGTTCGGTTCCCAGTGTGGTCAATACGATGGCTTGGGTCTCCCCCCGTGTGAAGAGGGCAGAGCCATGGATTCTGGGTAAGAGACCCACCAGGCACTCGATGGGCCTGACCTCATCCATCGCACGGCCATCGATTCGTTTATCTTCATCCAGTATCATTTCCCGAACCATGGTCTTCTCAAGACTATGCAGGGCTTCTCTGATTTCGGCATCCTTATCCTCGAATGACTCCGACAACGACGCGCATACCGAGGCCTGAACCGCTTTCCGCTTCTTTTCTCGCTTCATTTTTTCCGGAATCGCCAGCACCTCGGCCATCAAAGAACGGCCCATATCAAAGACCTTCGCCTTGAGTGCTTCGTCCACGGCCTCAGGCGGCACCTCTCTCTTGGGCTTTCCCACTTCCTTCTTGAGAGTTTCCTGTAAATCAAGCATCGGTTGGATCGCCTCATGACCGTAGAAAATGGCATCGATCATTTCGGATTCGGGCACAAAAAGGGCACCCGCCTCCACCATCACCACACCGTCCCGGTTCCCTGCGACAATGAGGTTGATATCGCTATCCGCCTGTTCACTGATGGTGGGATTAATGACGAATTGCCCCCCGATTCGACCGACTCGAACCCCCGCGATGGGCCCCCCGAAGGGAATGTCCGAAATTTCCAGGGCCGTGGATGCGCCCAGCATGGCCAACATATCTGCTTCATTTTGCTTGTCCGTGGAAAGGACAGTGGCGATGATTTGGGTTTCAAAGTGGTAATTATCAGGAAATAGGGGCCGCAACGGCCTGTCGATGAGCCTGGAGGTCAGCGTCTCCCGCTCACTGGGCCGTCCCATATCCCTCCTGAAAAAATTCCCCGGAATCTGTCCGCCTGCATAGGACATCTCCTGGTACTCCACGGTCAGGGGAAGAAAATCGATGCCTTCACGAACCTCATCAGTGGAGACGGCCGTTACCAGGACAACCGTTTCTCCAAAAGTCACCACCACCGATCCGCTCGCCTGTTTCGCCACACGACCGGTTTCCACATGCAGCGATTTGCCTCCTATATCTATCGATATATCTTTTATCATTTTGTTTCCTTTCACTCGACCTCCTCGGCCGATTATAGGATTCCTCATGGACTCTGGTCGAAACCTGTGAAAAACAACTTTTCACTATTTACGGATACCGAGTTCCTGAATGAGTTCTCTGTACTTTTCAACATTCTTGCGCTTAAGATAATTCAGAAGCCGTCTTCTCTGACCAACCAGCTTTAACAAGCCGCGTCGTGAGTGATGATCCTTCTTGTGTTCTTTGAAATGTTCCGTGAGGTATTTGATCCGACTGGTCAGCAAGGCAATCTGAACCTCGGGTGAACCGGTATCCGTATCATGCACTTTGAACCGATCAATAATTTCCTTTTTACTTCCGGCTGTCAAAACCACTTTTCTAACCTCCTCTAAGTTAATGTTCCAAAAAAATAAACTCTCTGGTAATCATACGTCTTCTCTCTCCCCTGCTTGTTGAAGGACTCCCCTCTGACGCCGGGGGTCAATCCGAAAATACCTTGTCTATGGCTACCCTGTCATGACGATCCCCTCCTCCGTGAGTGACGGTCAACACCGCGACCAGATTTCCCTGACTGACCAACTTGATGAAACCCTTCCCGCCCCATCCAACGCCAATCCTTCGTTCAGTCGAGTGTCCATGCGAATTCGTGAGTTCGTTCATTTCCGGCTGATATCCTTGACGAATCTTTCGCGCAAGCCCTTGATCCACCTCGATCTCCCGGATATCCGGGATCGCATCCCTTAAAGCCAACGTCCTCTGCCCCAGCAAATCCCGCACGCCTTGGGAGAGTTTTTGGGAGTTCAATGCGTCCTTGACGTGAAAGCGGCCGCTTTTAATTCTCCTGAGCGTGATGAGATGCGCCCCCGGCCCGAGGGCCTTTCCCAGATCCGCTGCCAGACTCCTAATGTAGGTACCGGCAGAACATCTGATGCGAAGCGCGACCCGTGGTAACTGAACCCACACAATGTCAAGGACCGATACGGTCACGCGCCTTTTTCTCAGATGGACATCAACCCCCTCTCGGGCCAGTTCGTATGCCCGCCGTCCCCCCACCTTCACGGCGGAATAGGCAGGCGGCGTCTGCTCCAGATCTCCAAGAAAACCCGCCGCCCCCGCCGCCTTTTCCCGGATCTGTGCATCCGAAAAATCAGGCACCGGCTGCGTTGAAACCGTTTGTCCCGTGGCATCCAGGGTATCCGTCTCTATGCCCAGGCGCATCACCGCATCGTAGACCTTTTCGCCCGACATGATATAATTCGAGAGACGGGTTGCCTGGCCCAAAAGGACAATTAACAACCCTGTGGCAAAGGGGTCCAGGGTTCCAGCATGACCGACCTTGAACCGCCTCCCCTTCCCGAAAACCCCACGGACCCGCCTCACCACATCGTGAGACGTAATGCCCGCCTCCTTATCAATCAACACAATACCGTTAGGCGCGGTCTTCATCCAGAAAGCGGCCTGCTCTTTTCAAAAAATGGCTTTTTATCTGCCACATTGAATGTGGGATCCGATCTGAGACTGAATTTATAATGACCCATGTCCGTTTCACGAAGAAGAGCGGCCACTTCAACCCCATAGACGAATCGGGGATAATCCACAAACCGCTCACTATCTTCGGGACCGGCTCCTGTCCTTTCAAACATATGCCGGTGAACCGTCATCATCCCCAATCTGTCGCGAAAGTGAAATTCCAGTGTGCCCAGAGCCAGCTTCAGCAATTTCAAACGCGCGATACTGTATCCGTCCATTACTTCCCTGGATATTTCCCACGGCCTGGCCCCCGACTCGATCAGTTCGGCACCCATTCGCATGGCTTCCGGGGTCGTATTGGTGTATCTGAAAGAACCGGTATCGGTCTGCACCGCAGCGAACAGGTTGGACGCCACATCCGTACAGATAGAAAACCCCGCCTTTTTCAAGATCCTGAAGACCAATTCGCCGGTGGAAGAAGCGGTTGGAGCGATCAGGTTGATGTCTGCAAATCCATCGTTGGTCTGGTGATGGTCTATATTGACGGATAGCGTGTGAAGACCCACATATTTCACAAAATCTCCGAGACGTTCCTTCTCCGCGCAATCCAATGCCACCACCACGTCAAATTCGGTGTCCGGATGAATACGACTCACCATCCGGTCGGTGTCCTTGAGACGTGTAAGCGGTCCCTCCAACGGTTTCTGAACCAACAGGGTTGCTTCTTTACCCGCATCCGACAGGGCCCTGCCCAAGGCCAGCATGGATCCAATGCCGTCCGCATCAGGATCTACATGGGTCATCAGCAGAAACCGGTCGTTCTTCAGCAGCTCTGTCCCGATATTGGAAACCATCCTGTCCACATCAGGGGCCGAGGATCGATCCGTATGGCCCGTCATCGCTCCTCTTCTTTCCTGATTTCAGCGAACAACGCCTCGAGTCGATCCGCGTTTTGAAGGGTGGGATCGTGCACAAACGAAATATCGGGAACATACCTCAACTCCATTCGCGCCGCGATTTCGCGCTTCACAAAGCCTTTTGCACTGTCGACACCGGACTGGGCCCGACGGATGTCATCGGCCCCTCCGAGTGCACTGAAAAACACCCTGGCAGACTTGAGGTCGTTGCTCAGATGAATGCCCGTGAGCGTCACCCCACGAACTCTCGGGTCTTTGGTCTTTTCCAGAAGAATGGTGGCGATCTCCCTGAGGATGACATCGCCGACTCTAACCGCCCGTTTACTGGGTCGCATTTTTCACCTGTTCAGTGCCTGTCATCGTAAATAATCACACCGCCTCACATGAAGAGGAGACTTTCTTGGTTCCGGATGAATGACGTACGCATATGAAGCATTCATATAGTAAAAATTTCCATCTCAGAATCGATCATTTGGGCGAGGTAGAGAGAATCAAGAAAATCCCGCACATGATTCAAAGAGGAGTCGATAAACCGGATATCGTTTCCCACCGCACAGATACCCAACTCAATCTTCTGCCACATATCATTGGAACCCACTTCCGCGATGGCCACATTGAACCTGGACCGCACCTTATCGACCATGCTTCTGACCACCTTGCGTTTCCCTTTTAGCGATCGATTGTCATGCAACAGAAAGACGATTTTGAGGCTGCCCACCACCATAACCGCTATAACTCCGCCGCGACCTCTTCCTCCTCGTAGACCTCGAAGACATCGCCCGGCTTTATATCATTGAAATTCTCCAAACCAATTCCGCACTCATACCCTGTCTGCACGGTCTTCACATCGTCCTTGAACCGCTTGAGGGACGCAATCTTCCCGTCGAAAGCGACCACTTCATCTCTCAACAGACGCGCTTTGGCGTTTCGGGTCACATACCCATCCGTCACCTGGCATCCCGCAACCACGCCGATTTTGGGCACGCGGAATATCTCCTTGACTTCTGCACGGCCGATGACCCGTTCCTCCACCACCGGTTCCAACAGCCCGCTCATTGCCAGACGAACGTCTTCTATTACGTTATAGATCACGTCGTAGTATCGAATCGTCACGCCTTCTCTTTCGGCGATCTCAACCACCCGCGGATTGGCCCTCACATTAAAGCCGATAATAAGCGCCTCTGATGCCGAAGCCAGCATAACATCCGACTCGGTGACGGCACCGGTACCTGAATGAATGATATTGAGACGAACCTCTTCCGTGCTCTGCTTGGTCAGAGAATCCTTGAGGGCCTCCGCAGAGCCCTGAACATCCGCTTTCAACACGATGTTAAGCTCCTTTACATCCCCTTCTTTGATCCGATCAAAAAGATCATCAAGGCTGGTCAGACCCTTCTTCAATCCTTCCTGCTTTTTTCCACTGGCTTTTCGATGTTCGATGATCTGTTTTGCCGTCTTGTCATCTTCAACCACGATGAACTCGTCACCGGCCATGGGGACACCCGATATACCGTATAGTTTGACCGGCACGGAAGGCGTGGCCTGTTCAATCCGCCTC
>JARRPY010000416.1:0-4880 GCA_037382425.1 Deltaproteobacteria bacterium | reverse complement strand
GGCAATTAAATACCTTAAAAATGTCATTCCTACCAAAGCGGAAATCCAAGAGCGCACTGAATGCCGGATCAGGTCCTGCATGACGGCGTTCATTTAAATAATTGCCAAGTTAATAATGGCCGCGGCGCCGAAACAGACTGTTTGCGGGTCCACGAAAATTTTCACATGAACCGTAGTAGCGATTTGGGTAACTGCGGCACAAACAATGAGGAGACAGAAAATGAAAAGAAAAATGGTTGGAAGGATCGCTCGAATCGCTGTGGTGGCGGCACTATTCGCTTCCGGCTGGTTTTGCGGGGCCGTAAGTCAGCGCAATGCCCAGGCCCAACTGGAAGACATCGGGAAACAACTCATGCAGAAGGCGGGCGAGCAGGGCGGGACCCTTGGGGCGGTGGCAAAGCTCGGAACGTCCATAAACGAGATCCAGGAACATTTGAATGCCCTGCAAGAAAATGTGGACACCCTCAAATCCGTCAAGTCCATGCTCGGCGGTTGATGGCCATATAGTCGCTAATTCACACCGTATTTTGACTTAAAGACAACCCAAATCTCGGGGGCAACCGTGGTTCCCACATGCGCATTAAGCGCTGCAACTTGTTGCAGAGGGTCTCGATATTGTTGAGCGGGTTGCGAGAATCCTTATGATAGATCATCTTGAAGGGAAACGGCTTGTGGTATGCATCAATAATCAGAGGAACGAAGCCTCCCTGGAACAGTGGAAGATTTATCAGGCCTTGCCGGATGAGGAGGCAGAAAAGCACGGTGAAATCCATATAATCGACGAGGAGGGAGAGGATTATCTCTACCCGTCAAGCTGCTTTCCTTCTGTTTTTTTGGAATCCTCCGTTGCCAGAACATTCATTCTGCAGAGTACGGCAGGCAAACCGACGAAATGATCTCGATCCACGTTAGAAGGCTTTGACGGATTGTGGCATTAAGAAGCTTTTCACCCTTTTCGCATCTCCCCGCGAGGCGACCTCGGAGAGGTCCTTGAGGTAGGTCTTGAAAAGTGTCTTCAGGTTTGATGGTGCCACCACGCATTTTCCTCAGGCAAATATGGAAGTGACTTTTATGAAAGCCGCTGAGATGCTGGGCCTCACACTCGGAGATGGAACATTTATAGGCGAAATGACCTTTTTGTTCAAGCCTTGAAAACGGGGCAAGGAGAACAGGACATTTTGGATGTCCTGCAAGGGATGTTAAGGCCACTCCTGAGATTCTTCCTCCTCGCCAGTCTTACCTTCTCAACATAAGCGCTCTCGGTCTTCTATCCGCTGTATCTCCATTTCTTCAAACAAAGCGCAATCCCTATTGTGAAGCAGATAAACCACAATTTGAGAAAAATACTGCAAGGATAGTTCTAATATACATGCTCCGCCCCATTTACCCCGGAAAGGAAGTGAAGTTACACTGACATCTACCTCCGGCCGGAAAAATGAGATCGATTGGATCACTCCTTTGGAAGCTCTCGACAACATAAGGAAGGAGGAGATTTTATGAATAGGCGATGGATCGCGTCCTTATATCTATTTGCCCTCCTGGTGTGCTTCGGTATGATGGCCAGCCCCTTAGGTGATTCAAACGCCCAGGAAGAGCCGGCAGGTGTTGAAAAAGGGGTGGATGTACTCGCCCACGGACCCATACACGAAGCTTTTGCAGAGACGGTTGCCTATGATCCCGAGCCGGGCATCATCGTACCCAAAGCACCCCCGGAACCAATCAACGAGATTCCCCCAAAGGAGAAACCTGAGGGCGACCCGGAGTGGATTCCTGGGTACTGGGCCTGGGACGATGACCAGAACGATTTTATTTGGGTCAGCGGAATATGGCGGGAAGTTCCTCCGGACAGGCAATGGATCCCCGGATATTGGACCAAATCCGGAAACGGCTACCAATGGATTTCAGGATATTGGGCTGTAGAAACGCAAACCGTTACGGAATATCTGCCCGAACCGCCCGAATCTGTTGAGGTGGGACCCAATGTTCCTGCACCGTCAGCCAACTACAGTTGGATACCCGGCTGCTGGATATGGTCCTATGGACGGTACGCGTGGCAGCCCGGTTATTGGGCGGTCATGCGGCCTGACTGGGTGTGGGTGCCGGCCCATTATGTGTGGACTCCCGGGGGCTATATCTTTGTTGGGGGATACTGGGATTACGCCGTAGGCTATCGGGGCGTTTTGTTCGCCCCGGTCGCATTCAGTGCCGGTGTCAGCTTCGGACCTGGTTTTTATTTCACGCCGTCGTTCATGATAAACCTAAGCGTTTTTTCGGACTGCCTCTTTTTACGTCCGCGGTATCATCACTATTATTTTGGGGATTATTATGCCCACAGATATTATCAGCGGGGCATATTCCCATGGTTTTCACCCCATGCGAGGCGACATGGCTATGATCCCATATATGCCCATCAACGCTGGAAGCATCGGCACGATCCAAAGTGGGGAAAAAGGCTGCATGCCACGTATGAGGAGCGCGTTAAGCATGAAGAGGCCCGACCGCCGAGAACTCTCCGTGATTCGAGGAATTTCCAACGAAAAAATATCAGTTCGAAAGCCCCAGGACGATCTTTTAAACAACCATTTATGCCTGTGACCAATAACCGCGCGGAAATTGCACAATTCAAACCATTGAGCAAAAATGAGCGTGAACATTATGAACTGCTTGGAAAAAAGGTGCGTAATCTCAGCAATGAACGATCCAGATGGGAATCTCAGGCAACAGGCAGACCAACGGAGGAGGCCTCCGGCAGGGTCAAAGCCAGAAGGGTGGAACACCCTAGATCCCCAGTTCTGCGGCTGCCAAAAGGAGGAGACCGCCTGCTCGATACAAGAGCCCTCAGGTGGATACTACTGTTCAGCCCTTGCAAAGAAGGCGTTCTGAAAATCCCCAGACTTCAATAGGAAATTCACAAAGATCTCCAAGCGTATCCGCACCTGGAAGAATGGAATCTTCGGGACGTCACAGCCCTCCCCAATCCGAGCCACGGGTAGAAAGTCCGCAAAACAGGTCCTCTGAGGGAAGGGGTAGTTCCGCCGGTGCTGGATCTCATGGGAGGGGACACAACCGATAATTGTGACTCTTTCAAAAATAAGACCAAAATGCTATAGTATAATTCTTCACGTTAAGAACGTCGGTGATCCCCCAATTGAAGACATTCGGCTGGGCTTTTAAAGGAGGTTCAGATGGCTTGGAAAAATATACTGGTGCCGTTTAATTTTACGAACTCCGATGAAAAGTCCCTGCACTATGTCATCAGCAATTTTGGCGGGGAAAAAGGCGTACACGTGACGCTATTTCACATTCACACCCCGCCGCCAGAAATAGACGGCTATAACCCGGCTCTATTCCGCGTGAAAAGCACCATGGCCTCCTTGGCCACCGAGGCCCGGACCCGAGAGAAGGAACTTCAACAGATCGTTAAGGATCTCATTGTCAGCGGTTTTCTGGAGGATCAAATCCATTATGTATTTAAAACCAGAGAGAAGAGTGTGGGCGATGAAATTGTCGCGATGGTGTTGAGGGGGGGATTCGATACCGTTGTGTTGAGCCAACAACCCGGAAAGGCCACCCGGGCATTTACGCGAAACGTTCACGACAAGGTGATCTCAAACCTCAGAAATACGACGATTTCGATCATCACTTGATCGGGCTTTTGCCTTAAAACCAAGCGATGGCACATAGGTGAGGCCGTAAAGCGGATTTAAATGATGGGTTTTCTCCTGCGTAGGGGAGCCCGTCAAAAACCGGGAGGAAACCAATGGAAGCCGAAAATAGAATCGATATGGACATATTCAAGATTGTCACTCGGGCAGTGACGGAATCCGATGATCTTATAGATATGACCACACATATTTGTCAACTCCTGGTTGCCACCCTGCAAATCAAAGCGTGCACAGTCTTCGTCATGAATCTGGATACTGAAGAGCTCGAGATTCTGGCCACATTTGGATTGAGCACAACCTATCTGGGTAAGGGGCCCGTGAGGGCGGATAAAAGCATTGGGTGCACTTTAAAGGGCGAGACGGTTATTGTCCGGGACATCGGCGTAAGCGATAGACTCCAGTACCCTGAACACGCTCGCAGCGAGGGGATCGCAGCCATCGTCTCGGTTCCAATCATCTTTACGAACGAAGTGATCGGCGCCCTCCGTCTATACCATTATGAGCCGTGGGACATATCGGCTTCGGATGTGGACTCTTTGCTGATCTTATCCGAAAATATCGGACTGGCCATGATGTATACCCGTTTGTTCAATTCGCTTCGGCGTATCAGCGGTGAACTTGAGAATCTGCCCCAAGAAGATGCTAAGCCGTCATACTGATGTTATTCACATAATATGAACCATTGGTTCCCCAACCTTGAATTTTTTGACCTATCTGAAACTGTAGAGGATGAACGTATTGTAGCATCTGGCAAGGTCATGGGATGCTGAACCCTGATTTGGATAGTCTTGAACCCAATGACTTTGAAGGCTTCCATTGGCAGGGTTGAATAAATAAGCTATCTTTGGCGCCACAATAATATGTGACCTTGGCCCAATTGACATTAAGTTTTCTCTCGCTTATACTCAATTCTATCAAACCCGGATTAACCATCCTTATTGATCTGCAGCTGACCCTTCTTTAGCTTCTGGAGGATGATCCTCAATGAGAATTCTTATAGCGGATGATGAGCTTGTAAGTAGAGAAAAATTGCTCAAGATTATGGCTAAGTTTGGACAGTGCATGGCGGCTGAAAATGGGGAAGATGTCTTACGGCTCGTTAGGTCTGAAGAGCGTCCCGACTTGATACTGTTGGATATTGTAATGCCCGGTATGGACGGCTACGAAGTGTGCAAGCGATTGAAAACTGACAAAAGAACATCACATATTCCCGTT
>JARRPY010000415.1:0-2895 GCA_037382425.1 Deltaproteobacteria bacterium | reverse complement strand
CCTCATTAAATAAACCCTCGCCACCTCTCATAAGATAACAATGGTTTAATTTAGGGTTAACATATTTTTAATATAACAATGCTTAATTATTTTCTAAAACACATTTTCTCATAATTTAATAAATATTGATAATTTTCAACAGAATTTGAGGAGGTAGCCATGCCCGGAGAAACCGTATTGGTCGTCGAGGATGACGAGGATCTGGTCCATATGCTGGAATATAACCTGAAGAATAGGGGATATCGGACACTGACCGCTTTAAACGGATTCGATGCCTGGGACCTGATTGAGTCTGAAAAACCCCATCTGATCCTCTTGGACATCATGCTTCCCGGAATAAATGGATGGCAAATTTGCGAGACCCTCCGCAAGCACCAGCAGACGGATATTTCACAAATCCCCATTATCATGTTGACGGCACTCAGTTCTCCTGAAGAGAAGCTGAAAGGAATCCGAATGGGGGCGGATGACTATATCCCGAAACCCTTTTCAATTAAAGAAGTGTTGCTCAAAATCCATCGACTCATTGAAAGAGACACGACGAAGAAGGCACTGGAAGTGGAAGTGGATGCGCTTAAGGCCAAGGAATCCCAGCTGACTGATTTTCAGGACATGTTATTCCACGAGCTGAAAAACCAATTAACCATTATCGGCGGATACTCAAGGCGGATCAAAGAAGCCCCTGACCATGAACCGGAGAGATACCATCATTACAGCAACATCATCCATCAACATTCCCACGCCTTATACGCTCTAGTCGATCAAATCCTTTTGCTCACCAGACTAACCCAAGACAACTGGTCGCTTCCTGTGGAGAAGATTTCCATGGAACAGATCATTCGTAACATCATCACTGTTTTTGCTGCACACGCCGATAATCGGGGGATAAAGATGCATTTCGAAAAGACAGAAAATGTTGCTGACATTGAATTGAACCCAACGGCAGTTCGGTTGGCGCTCTCCAACCTGGTCGAAAACGCGCTCAAATACAGTCCCCGGAGTTCGGAGATTACCGTTCGTCTGGGAAAAGAAGACGACTGGGGATTTACCGTGGATGTTCAAGACAGCGGTCCCGGCATACCTGAACATGAGAAAGCCCACATCTTTGATAAATTCTATCGCGGAAAAAAGGGGAAGAATCAAACCAAAGGATGCGGCCTCGGGTTGTATATTTCAAAAACACTCATCGAATCCATGGGAGGAACCCTTTGTCTCCTTCGAAACAATAAGCCAGGCAGTTGTTTTAGAATGACGTATCATCCTCCGGAATTTCAGGGATCCGGACTCGCACTTCATTAAGGGAACCGGTTTCAAACTCATCCAAACATCATTTTCCATGAAAGGAGCATCATGAAAATCGATTTGCATGTACATTCTAAATTCTCTACTCGGCCCTCTCAGTGGGTATTGCAGAAAATAGGTTGTCCGGAAAGCTTCACTCATCCTGTCAGACTCCGTGACATTGCATTGAAGCGGGGAATGTCCATGGTCACCATTACAGATCACAACACCATTGAAGGGGCGCTTGCCATCGCCCATATGCCTGACGTGTTTGTGAGCGAGGAAGTGACCACCTATTTTCCTGAGGACGGCTGCAAAATCCATATACTTGCATTGAATATCACGGAGAAACAGCACCGAGACATACAGAGGGTAAGACCCAGCATCTACGACCTCGCCGCCTATTTGATAAATGAGAAAATCGTTCACGTGGTCGCTCATCCCCTCTATTCCACCGACGACCTTATGGCTCCCGATCATTTTGAAAAATTACTCCTCCTTTTTAAGAACTTTGAACTCAACGGCGCACGGGATGAAATTCAAAACCGCATGCTCGTGACCATACTCGATGCGCTGAAGCCTAATGACATCGAACGAATGGCGGAGAAACACGGGATAGACCCCCATTTTCCAGAACCTTGGAAAAAGAATCTCACCGGCGGATCCGACGATCACAGTTCCCTTAACATTGCAAGACGGTACACCGAAGTGAGTCGTGCCGACCATCTCGATGATTTCATGGAGGGCCTCTGCGAAGGTCGGTGCCAGGCGCACGGATCTGACGCCACACCTCTCACCTTGTCCTATACCCTCTATGCCATCGCTTACCAGTTTTACAAAAACAAGATGGGTCTCGCGCGTCACGTCGAAAAAGAAATCTTCCTAAGATTTCTGGACAATTTCCTGACGAATCATCCGCACCATTCAGGGGTTAAGGCCCGCCTTTATTTTTTCATAGGCGCTCACAGACATTCCAAACCCCCACGTAAAACCGAAGGTATTGAGAAATTTCTTCGTCATGAAACACAGACGCTGGTGCTGACCGATCCGACGTTGTTATCCATCGCCCAGCAGGGAACGAGAAAAAAAGCCCATCTGGACACAAAATGGTTCGAAGTGGTGCGTCACATTTCAAATAAGACGCTGCGGCAGTCCCTGGATCGATTCCTGGAAAACCTTTCCGGTGCCAACGTGTTTGATATTTTCGGATCCCTCGGCTCGGCGGGTGCGCTTTACTCTCTTCTTGCCCCCTACTTTCTGTCCTTTTCGCTCTTTGCCAGGGATCGCGAGGTGGCAGAAGCGATTGGATCGAAGCTCATTCGTATGCGGGTAAAATCTTTAACAGACACCAGCCTGTTAAATGTGGCCCATTTTACGGACACCTTCTATGAAATCAACGGCGTTGCCGCCACGTTACAGCAGCAGGTCAATCTTGCAAAAAAGGGTGGGAAACATCTGACGGTCATTACCTGTGAAGAAAAGACACACGCTGACACGGCAGGTGTCAAAAATTTCGCGCCCATCGGTGTTCATCATTTGCCCGAATATCCCGAACAAAAGCTCTTCTATCCCCCTTTTCTCGACATGCTCAGATTTTGCTATGAAAACAAATTC
>JARRPY010000414.1:0-2897 GCA_037382425.1 Deltaproteobacteria bacterium | reverse complement strand
GGGGTGTCGTCCTCCGCTTCCAGGATTCTGTCGAGACGCTGAATGTCGCCGTACTTTTCACTGTATCCCTCCCAGTCGAACTCCTCGAGTTGATCGTAGCCTTCAAACTGGCTGATGATCCCGTCGTCATGGAAAACCACCCGCATCTTTCGGCTGATCTCATCCCATTGGTCGGTCTCCTTTTGATCCAACCGGAGGATCTCACGCAACTCACGGGTCCGATCTTCCGGGAGAAGGGCCAGCACATTCAGGGCCTGCTTCAGGACCCAGGCGGTCATGATATTGGTATAGGCGTTGTTGTTCAGCCCTGCACGCTCGGCCTCCGGGTACATGTCGTGATACTCGTCCGGGCCCATTACACCCAATATCTCATATCGATCGAGTTCCCGGTTATACGTGGTGGTGCTCGCCCAGAACCGCGCAATTTCCAAAATCATTTCCGCGCCGTAAAAGGACAGAAACTCCGTATCGCCCGTACACTCATTATACTGGTGGATGTTATAGGCGATGGCCGCATTGACGTGACGCTGGAGCCGCGAGTTGTCCGGAATCCATCGTCCTGATTTCGGATTGAGGTGCACCGCCTGGCTCTCTTCCCGCCCGTTGCTGCCGCTCTGCCATGGATACATGGCCCCTCTAAAGCCCGCTCCTTCTGCGGCCCTGCGCGCCTCATTGAGGCGCCGGTACCGGTACATGAGCAGGGACCGGGTGATCTCCGGCACCTGTAGGTTCAACATGGGGAAGATAAAGAGTTCGTCCCAGAAAATGTGGCCCCGATAGGCCTCCCCATGCCACCCCCGTGAAGGGACGCCCACATCCAGATCCATGGTGTGAATGGAAGTGGACTGAAGCAGATGAAACAGATTCAGATGAAGAATCATGGCCGTGTGATCATCCTCGTATTCGGGCTTCACCCGAAACCCCATCTCGAAGCGCTCCCAGAGGTGCTTCCAGGAAAGGGCGTGGGAAACCAGGAGGTCTTCAAAACCGCCTGCCGACAAAACGGCCTTTCCGGACTCGAGCCCGCATTCCGCAATGGCATGATCCTGGGAGGTATACATTGACACCACCTTTTCAATACGCACACCCTTCCCCTCGGAAAGGGCTAAGGCCATGTCCTGACCGATGTAGCCGGACTTTTGGATCACCTTCCGATGGGTATCCAGCATTCCGTCATCGTCGAAGATACGGGTCCTTGCGGCCTGGGCCACGGTAATCCGGGACTGGGAGGTGCGAACCCTCAAAAAAACGGTCTCTTCGTCGATGGATTGGGTCTCCATGGGTTTTAAATGATGGCTGCTGAGTGTTTTGTAGCGTTCGACGCCTCCGTTGATCACCTGTCCATCGAGTGCACTCCGGATTTCCAGCTGTCCTGACCAGTTTTTGGGCGTGATGGTCAATTCCATGCCCGCCAGATGCGGCTCGGCCATATGCACCAGTCGACGCTCCACCACTTCTGTCTCTCGGCCCTTCGAATCCCTGTACCCGATGTCACGCGTCAGCACGCCCTGCTTCAGATCCAGTTCCTGCCGGTATTTGAGAATATCCACTTCACCGAGATCAAACCACTGGTCATCCATACGAAGCTTGAGCACAAGCCAGTTGGGCAAATTGACCAGGTCCTCATTCTCTATAACGCGTCCGGCAATGTTGGTCTTGAGCCGGTTGTATCCGCCCGCCAGATAGGTCCCAGGATAGTGACCCCCATCGGCATCCGTGTACGGGGTTGCCCCCCGGGTGGCGAAATAGCCGTTTCCCAGGGTACAGAGAGCCTCTCGTAACTTTTCTTCTTCAGGATCAAAGCCGTCATAGGTTACTGTCCATGGATCCATTCATGTCTCCTCTAGCGGTTTCAGTGTTCAGGCCCGTCATGGGCCGGGGTGTCCGGAGGTCTTCCCGAAAGCCGTTGTCAATCTGTCTAAAAACGCCTGGACCTCTCCCGGATCCTGCAGGCGATATGCTGCCGCCGTGGGCCTGGGTTTATCCATGACCACGATCCCGATTCCCTGATCATTAATAGCCTGGAAGGCATCTTCATCGGTGGTATCGTCACCGATGTACAGCGGAAATACATCGGATCCTTTCAGATGGAGCGAATCCAAAACCCACGAAAGCGCCTTCCCCTTGTCCCAATCCATATCGGGTTGCAGTTCATACACCTTTTTCCCCGACGATTGCCGCAATCCGGCAAACCGGGAGGCCACCTCTTTCACCGCCTCCTCCACCTGACCCACATTTTCCTGGGCCACTTTTCGGTAATGGACAGCAATGGAAAATTTTTTCCGCTCCAAGAGAACGCCCTCTATTTTTTCCGCCTTTTCCTTGAGCATGGTCTCGGCGTTATCGAGATCGGGAAGAAATTCTTTTCCCTGTTGAAATGTCTCCCGCCGTCCCCCGGGACCGGCAATGTCAAACCCATGGCTTCCGGCGTAAAAAATATCGTCGATACCCACCTTATCCCGGACGTCCTTTAGATCCCGGCCGCTGATCACCCCTACGGTAAACTGTTTTGACAGATCCAAAATGGTCTCCCGCATGGATTTGGACAGCACGGCTTGATCCGGCGTTTCCACAATGGGGGTCAGGGTGCCGTCGTAGTCGAGGAAAATCGCCAGAGTCTTCTCGCTGCCCTTTTCCAACAACTCGTCCACACACTCCAAGGCCGATTGGATAGCGCCTGTATCGTTCATCCCTACCTTTAGTTCGGATAGGTCCGACACCACCACATCCGCGCCTTTTTCTTTCAAGGCCTCCATATTCGCACCTCGATCCACGCCGATGACCCGGCCGAAATGACCGCGTTTTCCGGCCGCCACTCCTGCCAGGGCGTCCTCCACCACCACGGCCCGATCCGGGCTCGATCCGAGGCGCCGGGCCGCTTCCAGGACAATGTCCGG
>JARRPY010000413.1:0-4640 GCA_037382425.1 Deltaproteobacteria bacterium | reverse complement strand
AAAAACTTATGATGATCTTGGGGAGCGCTTCTTTGAAGGCGTGGCCCTCCTCTCAGGCACAGGAAGACCCGCCCGCATGTGGGGTTTCAAAATGGGTCAATATGCCGCCTATACCCTCCTCTTGATCATCTTCCTCCTTGCCCTGGCCGGAGGCGGAAGCCCATGGGAAACCCTCCTAAACGATCCGGGCATGGCGCGAGTGGTGAGGCTCATCACCTCGATGATCCAAGCCCTATTCAGCCCCAAAGGATTGGCGGCCCTATTAACCTACATGCTTCTCAACCTCTTTCTCGGATTAAGATTTTACAGACAATACACCCGTATACGGGATCGAAAGGGCCGCAAGCGCATTCGCCTGATCAAGGCCGCACTGGGCGACACATGGAATGAGACGCTGACTTACATGGTGAAGGGGGTGGAAGCGCTTAAAAAAGAGGTTGGAGACCGGATCACTCATCTGTCACAAATCACGGAAAACAAGAATATATAGAAGCTCATTCTTTTAATTCTCGTCCTGCCCGTCCCTGCCTGGCGAATTGCGCAAACACATCGAAGTAGTGCGCACCGCCGACCTCATACGTGTCGTTGTGACCGGCCCCCGCTATGGGAAAGAAATACTTGGGGTCTGATGCGGCCTGGTACAGCGCCTGCCCCATACGAAACGGCACCAGATCATCCGCCGTACCATGAATGATCAGCTTGGGGACCCGGACATGAGCGATCTTTCCGATGTTGTTGTAGTGAAGCGGAAGCAGATGGGAAAGGGACCGGAAAAACAAGAGCTCGCCTCCCATGTCCCGTGTGGAGGTGAATCCGCTTTCGATAATCAGCGTCCGGATGGTCCGCTGGCGCCCTATCTCGATGGACACCGACGCCCCCAGGGACCGGCCGAAGCACACGATGCGGTTCGGTGCAATTCCCCTTTCATGGACCAGATAATCGTAGGCGGCCAGACCGTCCTCATAGATGCCGCCTTCGGACGGACGGCCCTGACTCTTTCCGTATCCCCGATAGTCATAGATAAAGACGCCCAACCCCATTTCCTTCAGCCTTTTGACGTTGTCCAGACGGTGGGAGATGTTGCCGGCGTTGCCATGGGAAAAAAGGATGACCGGCTCCTTTTTCTCAGGGGGCACGAACCATCCGTGAAGCCGGGTGTCGTCTGCTGAGTTAAAATAAACGGTTTCGGCTTTTAAACCCCAGTCCGAGGGAGAAAAATCGAGTTGCTTCTGAGGGAAAAAAACAAAGAAGTTTTCCACCTGCGGATAAAAATACAGAAAACCGGCGGCGAGTAGGGCGAAAATAACGACAGTCCCCACCCAGTTCAAGGGCGTCAGAAAGACCCGAGACAAGAGGTTCTCCGCCGAGGCCACCTTGAAACTCACTTCACTCCTAAAGACGGCTCATCACCCTGGGTGATCGTCTCTGAAAGGATCATTTTTTCCTCATCCCCGGCAGCAATCCCCTTTATCACCGCCTCCAGCACAGTCACACCATCCTGGTTCAGGTACACCGCCTCTCCGCGCACCCGACCATCTTCCGCGAGTCTGGTAATGGTCAGGCGGCATTCGATGCAATCCCCCGGATAAACGGGCCGTTTAAACTTAAACTGCATCTCTGAGGCCAGCCATCCCAGCTGTCCGCCGATTTCAGTGGCCATGCCGGCCACAAGGAGCCCATGGCAGATCCGGCCCTTCAACCCTTTAACATCCGCAAAAGCTTCATTGGAATGGACCGGATTATCATCCCTGGAGACCTCCCCAAAACGGATCACATCCTGTTCGGTGAATGTACGGCTCGTCCGAAAGGTGTCCCCCACCTCGACACCCTTCACACTCTTTTTTCTGGCTTGATGAATCTCTATCATGGAAAGACCTGACATCTTTGAAAAGCAGGATCTTTTGAACATTGAAGGTCGGTTGATATTATTATTAGATTTATTCTTAAACGTGGTGCCATAACCTATTCTGTCTCACCGCCCATTCCCACGCCATGGCGTGGTCATTGAAGAGGTCAAGGTCGCTAAGGATGGATGCGGTTGATTATGTTTTTTCAACCCGCATGATAAACTCGGGCGGGTTGAGCATCTGTCGCTTGACCGTGCAGAGGTCCATTACCCTCAGCACCGCTTTTTCGTATTTTTCCGGAAATCCGAGGGGCACCTTCAGATCGATTTGGAGGGCGTCGCACAGACCCTTCTTGGGATCAAAATCATATCGCATGGTCAGGGCCATATCATCCGTCGGGATCTCTCTCGCCCTGCAGAATTCCAGGGCATAGATGCCTGCACAGGTGGCAATGGAGGCCATGAAGAGCTGAAACGGTTCCGGCGCCCTACCCTGGCCGCCGTTTTCCTCGGCCTGATCCGTCTGTATCTTCATTCCGTCCATATCCGCATCCACCCCTTTTCCGCCGGGGAAACTGACGACAATGGTCTTTTCCATATGAATTTATTCTCTCCTAAAAAGATTTCCTTATCATGAAGCCCCGGCCTTGACCGATGGGAAAAGGGAGCGGTCCGTGTGGGGCAGGAATTTGGCCGCGCTGAAGAGATTCATGAACTCCTGGTTCACATTGAGTTCCAGGTAGGTAATCCGATCTCGCAGCGTAAACGCTTCCGCCATGACCCCTTCATCCAACAACGCCAGGCTCGCCCCTTTAAGGGAGGTGTTTCCCAGGGGAACATACGTCTCGATGGGGAGATCCGGAATCATGCCGATGGTGATGGCCGAGCGGGGATCAATGTATGAGCCGAACGTACCCGCCACATAAAACCGATGAATGTCCTGAAACGATATGCCCACGGTATTGGCTATGGTGGTGAGGATGGTGTACATGGCCGCCTTGGACCGGATCAACCCATCTAAATCCGTCTGACTGAGCGTGAGGGCCTTGCCAATNNNNCTTGCCAATGCCGGATAACGCCGCATCCACCACCACCAGGTGCGGAATGCCGTCTATATCCTTCAAACGGTCCCCACACATCTCAGGCACAAACTTTCCCCTGAGATCAATCATTCCCGCAACGAAAAGCTGGGCCGCCAGATCGATGAGGCCGGAGCCGCAGATGCCCACAGGTCCGTCCGGCCGGGCTTTCTTATCAACAGAATCCCCTTTGATGGTGCCGATGGAAAATGCCAGGGTCTCCGGATCGATGGTCACATGATCAATGACACCGGGACTCGCCATCATCCCCATATCGGCAACCCCGCCTTCGAGAGCGGGACCCGCGGCACCGGCACAGGCCATGAGCCAGTCTTTGTTTCCGATGACCACCTCGGCGTTGGTGCCCACATCCACCAAAAAAGCGATCTCTTCAGACGCGGTCATGCCGGAGGCCAGGATCCCCGCGATGAGATCTCCTCCGAAATAGCTCCCCACATTGGGAAAGATGAGGACGGGCGCCCGCGGATTGATGGCGAGGCCCAATTCCCCTGCACTGAGCAGGTCCAGGCGATTCACCACCGGAATATAGGGCTCCCTGCACAAAAAATAAGGGTCCAGCCCCAAAAAGAGGTGGGTCATGGTGGTGTTCCCGGCCACCGACATTCCCGCAATGGTTCGGGGATCTATTTTGTGGCGACGGGCCAGCAGCTTCATCTGATGGTTGAGCCCGTCCACCAACATCCCCTGGAGCCTTGAGAGGCCGCCTTCCTGCCCCGCATAATGGATCCGCATGAGGATGTCCGATCCGATTTCGATCTGGGGGTTGTCAAAAGAGGCCTCTTCAATGGTCTCGGCCGTGGAAAGGCTCATCAACCGCAACACCAGGGTTGAACTCCCCAGGTCCAGGGCAAATCCATAGATCTCCTCGGCATCCGGCCCTAACACGTCGATCAGATGCCATCGGTCTCCGTCCTTGCATACCACGGCGCTGACCGCATATTCCTGTTCTCTCAGGATCTCCGGGAGCCGCTTGATCAAGGAAAAATCCGCACTGACCCGTTCACGTCCCAGCTCGGCCCGCAAGCCTCTCAACAGTCGATCTGCATCCGCCGTGTTGTCGTTGAGGCTCGGGGGCGCCAGCTTGGGTTTGACCATCCTTATCCAGGACCGATTTTCAGACATCGATGCTGTTTCCATTTGTCTGGTCACTCGCCGATGATCTTGACCAGCACCCGCTTTTTCCGCCGGCCGTCGAATTCCGTGATGGCCACCACCACTTCCCGGCCCATGATCTGGCGCTTCATATGGGCATCCGCATTGTCCTCCCCCACGTTGTGGCGATACTGGGACACCGGTGCATGGGGCGCCAGTTTCTCCAGCCAGACGTCATAATCGTGATGGAGCCCGGATTCATCGTCATTAATGAACACAGACGCCGTGATGTGCATGGCGTTAACGAGTACAAGGCCATCTTTAATGCCGCTTTCGGCCAAGCATTCCTCTACTTGGGGTGTGATGTTGATAAAGGCCCGCCTGGACGGCACCTCAAACCACAATTCTTTGCGATAGCTTTTCATGAAAATCCTTTCTCTACAAATTTTGATAGTCCCGTAGAAAGTATGTTTTCGCGCTGAGACGCAGAGGCGCAGAGAAAAAACGATATTAATCTTAAGATTTAACTTTGCGGGCTTTGCCTGTTTTCGGTCGTAGCGTAGCGAAGATCCCGCTGACAGTGGCACTTTGCGTGAGATTTC
>JARRPY010000412.1:0-3879 GCA_037382425.1 Deltaproteobacteria bacterium | reverse complement strand
TTTTATTCAAAAATTGAATCGGGCACACCTTGTCCACCGGGCCTATAGCTCGATACGCTTTGCCGAAAAGATATGTTCCTGTTTGGCGAGTTCTCCGATAATGTCGTCATCCACGCTCACGTTGGTGGTCAGGAATATCACATTCTGCCGCTTTTCCTTTTCTTCTCCCACTTGCATGCGGCTGATATTGATGCCGTTTGTGCCCAAGGTGGACGCGATACGCCCGATAACGCCCGGTGTATTTTCATTGTGAATGAGAAGACTGTGACCCTCGGGGATCGCCTCAAGATAAAAATTATTGATACGGAGAATTCGCGGCAGGTCCCGCCCAAAAATGGTTCCTGAGACAATATGGTCCTCCTCCAATGTCTTGACCGTGAGTTTCACCAGGCTGGCAAAATTTTCGGAAGTTCTACTTTTGGATTCCACCACCTTAATCCCCCGGTCGGCGGCGATGAAGGGGGCGTTGACATAGTTGACATCGTATTGGAGGATCGGCGTCAGGAGTCCTTTGAGCATGGCCGTGGTGAGCGGCGTCACGTCGTAGTCGGTGACATTGCCTGAGTAGTGTATCCGGGCCTCCACAATGGCACTCTCGGCTATTTGAGCCTGAAAAGACCCCATCCGTTCGAGGAGCGTGGCATACGGTCTGAGCACGGTCATCAACTCCGCACTGATGCTGGGCACATTGACTGCGTTCTTGACGGTTCCGTGAAGCAGATAGGCAATAATTTGCTCCGCCACATCTTTGGCCACGTTATCCTGCGCTTCCCTTGTGGAGGCGCCCAGATGGGGTGTGCAAATGAAATTGGGCAGTTCCATCAGGGGCGTCTTTCCCGGGGGCTCTGTGGCGAAGACGTCCAATGCGGCGCCGCCGAGGTGTTCAGATTTGAGCGCTTCATAAAGCGCGTCCTCGTCCACAATGCCGCCCCGCGCGCAATTAATGAGCATGGCCCCTGGCTTCATTCGGTGGATGGTTTCCCGGTTGAACATGCCGGTGGTCTCTTCGGTCTTGGGTGTGTGGATGGTGATGTAATCCGCCCGATCGAGGAGGGCGTCTAGGGAGACCGGTTCCAGGTCGAGTTTCTCAACGGTATCGGGCTTGATGTACGGGTCGTAGGCAATTACCTTCATTTTCATGCCTTTGGCCCGATCCGCCACAATCCGCCCGATATGGCCCACGCCGATGAGACCCAGGGTTTTGTTGAATAACTCCCGGCCTTTCAGCTGCTTCTTTTCCCATTCTCCCCGCTTTAGGGAGGCCGTTCCCTGTGGAATCTTTCGGGACAGGGCCATGATCAATGCCATGGTATGCTCTGCCGTGGTGATGGTGTTCCCCTCCGGGGTGTTCATGACCACGATCCCCCGCTTGCTCGCTTCCGGGATATCCACGTTGTCCAGGCCGATACCTGCACGACCGATCACCTTCAGTTTGTGGGCCGCATCGAGAATGTCGGGGCTCACACGGGTGGCGCTTCGTATGGCCAGGCCGTCGTATGCCCCGATAATTTCCTTCAATGCCTCGGGGGTTAATCCCGTATTGACATCCACATCAATTTCCGGCTCTTTTCTAAGGATATCGATACCCACATCGGACAATGGGTCACTGACCAGCACTTTCATAAGCTCTCCCCTTGTTCTCGCTGAAGGAGGAGGTGCGAAATCTTCAGGCGGGGATTTTAGAATTTCGAAGCAATTCCCGGGTCCGAAGTTTCAACACTCGCCCCAATGGCCTTAATTCTATGACTATTTTCCACTTGACGTTGATGGTGAAATAATATAATATTTCTAGGTCAAAGAGCAATGTTCGCTGCTTCTCACATGCGCCGTGATTGTGACCATTCCCGTTCCCTTTGTCAAGACGGGAATGGGGTTTGGTTCGGATGAGATGGAGGAAACATTTGTATTAAGATCGCATAAGATAGAAATAGCGCCCGCAGCAGCTCTAACGGAATCGGCCGAGAAAATAGTTTGCATAATGGGTGAAAAATGCTTGACATTTTTCTCTTAACTTGTTAGAAATAGCAACCAGAGAAAATTGGTTAAGTGGTTGTCATTTAAACTTAGGTTTATTTTTGTGCATAACTTATTTTAAGAAAGGGGGCGATAAAGTTTTAATTTATCAGTTAGTTTATGTTGAATGAGGTTTAAACAAAAACTATTTTTTAGGAGGAGTAGAGTAATGAAGAAGCTATTTGTAATTGGTATGGCAGCCTTGTTGCTGGTCGCTTTTACCGTACCTGCCATGGCAAAAGTGAAAATCGGCGGTATTATCTTTACCGATTTTTATTATCTGGACAGGGATGCGGAGAATGCCGCTTTCAGAGGGGTAAGCGACGGAGTCACGTCTTATGGGGTCACCGGTATCCAGGTGCCCAACATCTCCCGCTTGTATGGGCGATGGACCAATGAAGACAACGTCGGGATGTACATCGAGTTTGGAATTGGTCAGGATGGCGGGAATCTAAACCAGAGTGTTGCTGATAACGCAGGCAGTGTGCGGGTTCGTCATGCCTACGGCTGGTGGGACGTCAACCCCATGTTTACCATCATGGCGGGTCAATCCACCACGCCCTTCTCCCCCCTGAACCCATCCCAACTCTTGGGTACCCGGTCCGGCACCGCAAACATTATCGGCCTCGGCTACGGCGATTTCTATTCCGGCCGCTTCGTTCAGGTGAGAGGAACCTTCAAGTTCGGTAAGATCGGTCGGTTGGAGATCGCGCTGGTGGATCCCAATGGTACCGGATCCAGCGGCTTAAGCGTTTATGATGTGTCGCCCTTCTACCCTGCAGGGGCCAGCTATCACGCCAATAACACCAGCATGTGGATGACAATTTCACCACCTGGTGTGCCACCATCGGCGCGAAAATGGGATTCGGCCCCTTTGGATTTGCCGGTGAATTTAACTACGGCGAGAACTGGGCAAACAGCCGTGCGACGCTAGGGGCGAGTGCCCCGGCGCTGCTTGCGGCCGCTACCTTGAAACCGGACAATGACATCAACAATGCCGAGGTCTACAGCTTCTGGGTAGACTTCTCCTACAAGCTGGGTCCGGTCACCCCGCATTTTATCTACGGCCAGATGAAGACCAAGAACCAGTTCTTAGGAGATGATCTGGAAGCCAAGAGTTCGATGGTTGGTATCAGTGTGCCCATCGATCTGGCCAAGGGCTTCAGGGTCCGGCCTGAATTGATGTGGTATGATGACGGAAGCATCGATATAGATAACCAGCCAAACCAGGATCTGGGCAAATACGCCATTTACGGTGTGCAGTTCCAGATTACCTTCTAGACGCAACCGCATGACATAAAGGGCACCGGGAAAAGGTGTTCGATTGTATAGCAGCCCCCTCTTCATGACAAAGCTGAAGAGGGGGTTTTTTTGGTATATTGCGCATTGCGGTCTTCGGTCTATGGCGTTCTGCATCCCGACGGGAGACGCCGAGCCGGAGACCCGATCAGCAGGATTGGGTCCTTTCAGCCACGAAGACAAGCGGGCCTGGGAAGCATAAAGAAGAGATGGGGTCGAGTCTCAGGGTCGACGTCCCGAGTGCCAAGGCGAGAGGATGAACAAGAACCTGCTTAGTAGGCACAAGGCACGCATAGGTAAGCCCTCATGCAACGCCGGGGATGCCGGGCGGTCACGGCTGTCCGGAAAACCGCTTATCGTATAGCGACGTAGCGTGTGGGATTCCCGATTAACCCCTATTCCAGGTCATACATCACAAGGCGGCTTTTGGGCAGGCCCACAAAATAGCTCTCACTCGTGACAGAGGAGATGATCAACTCCATTCGGCCATCCTGGTCCAGGTCTGCAATCTGGTATCCGGAAATGGTGCCCGACAGCTTCTGGGAGGTGAACTTGGAGGTCAGGCCT
>JARRPY010000411.1:0-2950 GCA_037382425.1 Deltaproteobacteria bacterium | reverse complement strand
AATGAATAACCCCGCAGCACCGGTCCATAAAGGCCTTCAGCTGGGCGCTGACACTGAAAATGTAATTGGGGCTGGCCAGTATCAGGCCGTCGGCCGCCTGAATCTTTTGTTTGATGGATTCAAATTCATCCTTTTGAACGCAGCGTCCCTTTTTATGGCATGTATCTCATCCCCGGCAGGGTCGAACACTGTCGCCCTTGAGGACGATGGTCTCATTTTGTGCACCGAGGGCCTCAGCCCCCTTTAAGACGACTCGAAGCAATCCTGCGGTGTTGCCCCTCAACCCGTGCGGACTTCCCACCAGACTGATGATTTTCAACTCGTCACCTCCGAGCGAACGGCCACGCCCCGGTCACGCAGGTAGTCCTTCAACTCGCCGATATTGATGAGCCCGTAGTGGAACACGGATGCAGCCAGCAGGATGGTCGCACCGGCTTCCACCGCCTCATAAAAATGCGCCAGTTCGCCGGCGCCGCCGGAGGCCACCACTTCGGCCGACACGGCCGCCTTCATGGCGCGAATCACCGGCAGGTCATAACCGGTCTGCACGCCGTCACCCGCTTTGCTCGTGGGCAGAATGACCGGGACACCGTAACCGTCCACACGCTTTGCCCATTCGATGGCATCTGCGCCGGTCGCCGTCCGCCCGCCATCGATATATACCTCATATCCCGAGGGCATGGCCGAATTCCGATCCACATCAATGGCCACCGTCACCTTGTCGGCGCCCAACGCTTCCACCATTTCCCGGAGCATCTCGGGCTTCCGAAAAGCAGCACTACTGGTCGATACCTTGTTCGCCCCTGCGCCGAGCACAAATTCAGCCGATGTGACATCCCCTATACCACCGCCGACGGTGAATGGCACGGTGGTGACTTCGGCCACGCGCTTAACCACCTCCAGCATGGTGGATCTACCCTCTACCGTGGCAGTGATATCCAGAAGCGCCAGTTCGTCCGCGCCGGTCTCGCAATAGGCCCGCGCGCATTCGACCGGATCCCCGGCGTCTCGTATGTCCACGAAATGGATGCCCTTGACCACGCGCCCGTTCTTCATGTCTAAGCAAGGCATGATTTTAATGATTGGGTCCAATGTCTGCCTCCTTGTTTATTTTGTTTTTACAACGACACCTATCCGGACGTCTCAGATAGGCATCAGAAGTGGGTCAGGTACCCGCCGTCGACGGTCAACATATGGCCGGTGACGTATGAGGCGGCGGGAGAGGCCAGGAAAACCACGGCTCCCGCGATCTCGTGGGGTTGGCCCCAGCGGCCCATCGACGTGCGCCTTTCCAGACGGCGTCGTGTCTCGGGATCCGCGATGAGCCCGGCATTGGTTTCCGTAGCGAAAACACCGGGCGCCACGGCATTGACCGTGATGCCGAAAGGGCCCAGCTCAGCGGCCAGTGCCCGGGTAAGGGACAACAGCCCGCCTTTGGCGGTGATGTAAGCCGCATCCCCCGGCATTCCCAGTTGGGCGGCAATGGACACCATGTTGATAATGCGACCCTCGCCCGTTTCCATCATCAGTCGGGCCGCCTTTCTGGAAAGATTGAAGGGGGCCATCAGATTCGCCTCCAACAGTCGGCGAACCGAATACAGCTCAAACTCAAACAGTCTCCTTCGGTCCCGAATCCCCACATTATTGACCAAGATATCGAGACCCCCGTGCATTTTTCCAATGTCCTGAAAGATCTTCTCCACAGCCGGTTCATCGGTCACATCGAATGCACATACCTCGGCCGAGCCGCCCAAATCCCGGATACCGGACACCGCACGTTCAAGCATTTCCAGTGTCCTACCGTTGACCAGCACATGGGCGCCGGCACTGGAAAGTCCCTTGGCGATTTCCAATCCCAGACCTTGCCCTGATCCCGTGACCAGGGCGGTCTTTCCATCCAGTCCAAAGGCAGAAAAAGGCATCCGGTTAAACCGACTTCAGATTCCCTTCAACGCCAGCATATCGGCGCCCAACACGTTTGCATATCTGTGTTTTCCCAAAAACAGGAGGCTCATTATTTCATGTCCGGGTTATGATTCTCAAGACGAAATCCGGCGACTGTGTCTCTCACATTCTCAAGTTTGCCAAAGCAGACGAGACGGTCACCGGGCAATATCACGGCCTCGCCATCAGGATTCGGCCGGGTTTTACCGTTTCGGTCGATAGCCAGTACGGTGATATCCCGCTGGCGCAATCTCGATTGCTTCAGCGAGAGGTTTTTTATGGGGCTCTCCTCGGTTATCTCAACGCTTGAGACGCCGTAATCTCCTGCGGCGATCAAGAGTTCTTGGAAGGAGGAAACATGGACTAGATTCTTCTTGATCAGCTGCTGGCGGACCTTCAATGTCAGTTTTCGCGAAAATCTGTTGTTTGTGAAGAGCTTGAAAGCCACAAAAATCGCCGTCACAATGATGATCAAATTGACATAGGGAACCACGTGACCTGGAAACACGATGCTCAAAAACGGGAGATTGACTTCTTTAGCCAATGTATCGCCACGAATGGAATTCGCAAATGTGGCGATCAGGGTAACCAGTCCGGCATTACCTAAGATCATCAAGGTGCTGGCGATTCTTCTGCGCTGAGGGTGAGAGACGATGATCTCGGCTTCACGGGTGGTGAATCCGGTTCCCGAAAAACAGCTGAGGGCCTGGAATTTGGCTTGTGTCCATTCGACCCCTGTCAGATCGAACGCGACAGCCCCAATCCGAACGACAACGACAGAAACCAGAATCGTGGCAACAAACAAGAGTAGATTCATTTTTCATATCCTTCTGCGCTCTCCCCTCAACGCTGGGCGACAGCGGTGGTTTAAAACTTGTCCATGTTATAACGGCCTTCACTTAAAACCGTCGCCTAAACACCGTCTGCTCAACGCCGTTGTTACCGGAGATTTCACCCCTATAATTCATCATAATCATCATCGAAATCCGGGTATTGTGGAGGTGAC
>JARRPY010000410.1:0-2951 GCA_037382425.1 Deltaproteobacteria bacterium | reverse complement strand
CCGAGTTGACCCGTTGAGCAGGTCAACAACGTATATTGGGGTCTAGGAACTCGGATTGATGAAGCTTCAGACGATCATGCTGGGTTGAAAATAGATCTAGATAATTTCTCTTCGTTTATCCTATTTCTCATCCAAAATCTCCCGCAATCTTTGTGATAATTGCTTTATGTTAAAGGGTTTCTGAATGAAACCTTTGCAGCCGCGATCCAATATCTCGGTAGCCTGACCATTGATACTGTATCCGCTTGAGAGGATAACCTTTACATCAGGATCAATCTCTTTCATCCGGTCATACGTATGGCCACCATTCATATCGGGCATGATCATATCCAGGAGCACGATGTCAATCCGCGCTTTGTTCTTCTCGTAAATATCGATCGCCTCTTTTCCGCTTCCGGCCGTCAGGACGTTGTAACCCAACTGCTTTAACAGCGCTTTTGCAACCTCAATGATCATATCCTCATCATCAACCAAGAGGACTGTCTCGGAACCTCTTAATGTATCCGATTTCAGCTCTTTCGTCCTAATGATCTCCTTTTCAGAAGCGGGCAGATAGATGTTGAAAGTGCTGCCATGGCCTTTTTCACTGTATACGTTGATGAATCCCCCATGATTCGTGATTATTCCATAGACAGAGGCCAACCCGAGCCCCGTACCCCTCCCAATCTCTTTTGTGGTGAAGAACGGATCGAATATCCTCTCACGAGTCGCTTCATCCATTCCGGTCCCCGTGTCTGTAACAGAGATTTTCACATATTTTCCAGGTTTAACAGAAAAAGGTTTTACATAGTTCTCATCAAGCGTCACATTCTCTGTCTCGATATAGAGGTCTCCACCCCCTGGCATTGCTTGCCACGCGTTCACATACAGATTCAAGAGGACCTGCTCAATCTGCCCGTGATCAATCTCCACAGACCAAATGTTCTCTGCGTATTTGCCATGTATCTTGATCTCTTTCTTGGTTCGGCCAAACATATGATTTTCTTTCTGGATGAGTTCATTCAGATTCGTCGGCTTGACCTCATATTTTCCAAGTCTGGCAAAGCCTAAGAGTTGCTTGGTTAGGTCAGAGGCGCTCTCAACATGGGTCTCTACTCCTCTCAGATGTTCAAAATCAGGATGGGAGGAATCCTTGTTCATAAGCATAATGGAGGCACGACCCTGAATAGCCATGAGCAGGTTGTTGAAGTCATGAGCAATACCGCCAGCCAAGGTGCCCAAGGCCTCCATTTTTTGGGCCTGCTGGAGTTGGGTCTCAAGTTTTCTTTGTTCGGTGATGTCTCTCAAGAAATTGAGGGTTGCCGGTCTCCCTTCCCATTCTATCATCACTGCGTTCAGCTCGACCGTTAATACTTCCCCGCCTTTGTTGACGATCTGAAAACTATAAATATTAGGGAGTTTTTGGCCGTCGAGTCTCTTGAGGTGTCTTTCCAGGACCATTTTTCTGTCTTTGGGGTGAATAATATCAACAAAGGGAATGGCGTCCAGTTGGTCCCTCGAATATCCGGTCATCTCTTGGGCCTTGGGATTGGCGAATTTTACCACCCCGTCCTGGGCGATAAAGATGGCATCGGTGGCGTTTTCTATCAACAGGCGATATTTTTCCTCGGAATCGCGCAATGCATCCTCAGCCTGCTTGCGATCGGTGATGTCGCGAACGTGTTCGCACACCAATTCTACCTCCCCTTCAGAATTGAATATGGGAAATGCCCTCACTTCGCGAAACCGACCGTCGGCTGGATTAATCATCTCCCTTTCCACGATGGTGCCGGTCTCAAAAACGGGCAAGGCACTGCAGTCTTCGCAAGGTTCATCCAGTAGCTTGAACCGACCGTAGCATGTCCCTTGTTTCTCCTTATCTGGCTGTATAATCAAATCGTGGCCTTTTGCGTTCGTAAACTTGATCCTGAATTCTTTGTCCATCACTATCAAAAGGTCTGGAACGGAATCGAGTAGGCTTTGCAGTATCCTATGGGAGGCTGATAACGCCTCTTCTGCTTTTCTCTGTTCAGTAACATCATCTATGATTGACACCATGCCACCGAAATTACCTTTGCTATCAAAAAGGGGTGCCCCATTGATGGAAAGGAAAGTTCTCCTGCCGTTCGGCCGAACAACCGCGTGTTCAATACCAAAAACAGGCTCCTTTTTCCTTTTGACCAACTGAAATGGCAGTTGGTCTTCGGGATATTTATTACCTTTAAAATCTGAAATTTGCCACGCAGGATCATTGTATTCTCGATTGTACATATCCGAGCGTTTCAAACCGAGGATCTCTTCGGCACGGCTATTGGCCAGTGTAATTTTCCCCTCCCGGTTAACTACCGTGATGCCTGTGGGACTGGTTTCCATTATCTGCCTTAAAAAGGTTCGCTCCCTCAGGAGTGCCTCCTCTGTGTGTTTACGTTCTGTTACCTCTGCCTGCATATCTTGAGTGGCCTTTTTGAGTGCAACCGTTCTTTCGTTTACAAGTTCCTCGAGACGATTACGGTATTGTGTAAGTTCGAGATGGGTTCGTACCCTGGCTCTTACAATAGATGGGCTAAAAGGTTTTGTGATGTAATCCACTGCACCAAGCTCGAGCCCCTTAGCCTCATCGTCTGTCCCGCTTTTTACAGATATAAAAATAATGGGAATATGTGATGTTCTTTTGTCAGCTTTCAATCGTTTACACACTTCGTAGCCGTCCAAGCCGGGCATTACAATATCCAATAGTATCAAGTCAGGAGGCTGTTCAGAGCTGACGAGCTGTAAGACGTCTTGACCATTTTCAGCCGCCATGCATTCCCCAAAATTGGCCATAATTTTGAGCAATTTTTCCCTGCTTACAAGCTCATCATCCGCTACAAGAATTCTCATTGAGGATTGTCCTCCGGAGCTAAAGAAGGATAGGTTACGAATCAATAAGGATGATTAATTCGGGTTTTAAAAAATTGAGTATAAGCGGGAGG
>JARRPY010000409.1:0-2958 GCA_037382425.1 Deltaproteobacteria bacterium | reverse complement strand
GGATCTCCAGAGCCCGAATAGACACATGGTCTCCGTACAGATGGGTCTGAAAGTGAAAGGTGTGATCCTCGTTCCCTTTATCCGTTAAGGTGATGGGATGAAAGGAGATATGATCGAAATCCAATCCATTCATCTCGGGAATGGTTTCATTATAGCACTTAGAGCAGAGGAGCCGGGTGGTGCCTTCATGGGACAGATAGACGCCATCGTAGCCTGGCACGTCAATCCCGCAAGAATTACATCTGGTTTCTTCAGGATCATCATTCATTTGGGACTCCTTTGTAATTGTAACATGTATGGCTAATATGAATTGTCATGGACGGATTTGTTCCCGAATTTATCTTCCATAACGAATTTCCCTTCCGGAACATTCAAACCGAGATTATTCTTGAGGTAATTGAGGTATCCTTTGTTGCCCAGTCTTCCGCCGCTCATTTTGTTTATGGATATCATGAGTCTGAGGTAGACCTGCCCTATCAGTGTCTCATTCAACCCTTCTCCCCAGGTTGAGCAACGGATTTCATATTGATCGAGAAGAGCCCTGGTCAGAGTATCCAAACGGGGTGGTTCAATCTGCTTCTGCTCCGAATGGACCTGGTAGACCGTTTTGTAGGCCTCACGGACCTGCGGATCGGTCAGCTGGAAATCACCTTCCTCGTATATGTCCCGGACCAGGGATTCGATATCATGGGCCATGTCCGCCACGGCCGGTTGCTGAAAAATATCATCAAATTGACCGTGGCCCACCTGGCTCATCATTTGAGCATATTTTTTCTCTTCTTCTTTCCTTTTTTGAAAGGCTATACCCTCCAGATACCTGCACTCCGGGTTGCAGTCTATTTTACGGCCTCTGCTCTCTGCACAACATACGGGACAAATGACCTTGTCTAACGGGGCGCAATAGCGCTTTCCCTTTTTCGTTGAACATAGCCCACACTTTGCCATTGTTTATCTTCCTCCTCGTGTTCGGTGGACTTCAGGGATGGCTTGCTGTGTTACATGTATTTGATTGGGTTTTCTTAACAGGAAGTTCGAGGGAGGTCAATTCACCCGATCCAATCTTTGAGGGTAGGAGGTGAGGTGACCAGGGTTGAGCACGGGGGCCATTCGCATTGGGCCGTGAGATCCACGCCCTTTTGGATGACCGAGACGGGCCTGTCCGCCGAGACCACGACGACGATGAGGTTTTCATTCTCGGCGGTGAACCTTAACGCGGAGTTGAACCGGGCCCCCCTGGCCCGGTTTTCTCCCAAAATGGCATGACCGTCCAAGAGGCAGGCAAACCCGTGAATATGCATGTCCGCCCCGATATGCAGTGCGCCGTCCACCCTCGCCAGTGATTTGGCCAGTTCCAGTATGCCCGTTTTTCTAAGGTTCAGAGGATGCTCCAGTCGGTGTCCGGAGATGGTGATGGGCGGATCGTTGAAGTCCATGACCAACGTACAGCCGTGTCGCTCATTTCCGGCATTTTGAACGATCTCCGTGGCCACCTTGTAGAGGTCGCTTCTTGTGGCCGGATCCACCGAAGATTCGATGAGGGCCTCTTCGAGATGAACCAGGTTGGGCCGCCTGTTGGTTGAATAGAGCTTCCCGTCGGAGAAGCTGCAAACCGGTTTCCCGCCGACCCGCAAGAAGCCGCAATCTCCTCTGAAATCGGCAGTAGATCTCCGATCCGGCCTAGGGCCTTCGGCGATTCCCACGATATTTTTGCCGTAAGAGATCAGCTTGCGGTCCGAGTGCTCCACGGCCTGCAACAATTTGCGCACATGTTTATGGTTTTCCAGGCTGGGTCTCTGCGTTTGAGGAAACCGCAACAGATATTCGTGGCCTAAAATGGCGTTCGGTTCAATAAACACCAGCTTTCCCCGGGGCCAGGCCCCCTCTTCCCGCGTTTTTGAGATCCCGAGGAGGGCGTCCAGGATAGGAAAGACGAATATCTTTATATCCCAGCCGAACATGGTGTTCAGTTCATCGCGGATATGGTCGCGAACCGCATGGGTGGCGTATTCTCGAAGCACGTAACTCGAACTTCCGGTATAAAAGGAACTTTCCGAAGCAAATTCGTTGGCGAGGAGAAAAACGGCCTGTTCAAGCCACCGCTCCGTAGGACCGGTAGCGCAGATGTCGGGATGGTGTTCGGTAAACCACATTTGATAGGCGACGGAAGCGGTTCTTCCCCCGAAAGAGATGAGCCCCGCGAGTTCAAGATTCTTCTCAGGGGTGACCTCACCCGAAAAGGGCGTAAGTTGCCGGTCCCGAGATATGGGCTTCCACCCCTCCTGATCCAGATAGATTTCCTTAAGCTTGGGCTCGTGCCCCCGGAGGAGGTTCTGCGGGTCATACACACGGATCGGGTCATCGGGGTTCTCGGCATAGATGAGGGCGATCCGGCTGGGACCCGAGAACTGGGATAGACCCTCTCGCAATCCGTCCAGGATGCGGAACAAGACCAGATTTTTAAATGAGGTATTGGCCATTATATGTTCTCAGCATGTCAAATGGAATCCGGGGCCCATTCGCCCGTTCGGCGTCAGATCATGGAACATCTGGACGGCCGTCTCATATCATCAAATCATCCCCATGGGTGGTGTGGTTGATGACGCGTATGCCGAAGGCGCAGCGGTTAATGATCAGGGGCTCCATTTTTTTCTCCGGGTGTTTATGTGGAGTCGTGTCACATTATAGCATGCAAAATCCGATCCATTCAATGGTCGCGCACCAATGCGGGGCCATTCTCGGGAAATTTTTACCATAACTCATGGATTTCTCGATCCTCAGCAGCGAGCAGAAACCTGGAGGGAAGAGTTTGTCTTGGCTCTCTGAATGATTGTTTTCCGTGTTTTGATAGACACCCCCCTAAAAAGACGGGGGGTGTCTCCCGATTCCCTGTCGTCTCCCGCTTTTTCTCTTGACATAAAACGCCCACCGCGTATACTCCACCCATCCTATCAAACAACA
>JARRPY010000408.1:0-2958 GCA_037382425.1 Deltaproteobacteria bacterium | reverse complement strand
CCAGGTGCACGCATAGCCGATAACCTTCCAGTTGTTTATTTGTTCGCCGATTTGGAGGGCCTCAAGTAAGTACCTCTGAGAGGCTCGGTATTCTTCTCGAGCCCATAAAGACATCCCCAACCATCCGAAAAACATTCCGGTCAATGATTTATCCGATATACTTTGTGCTAATGACTTATGGTCATTGAGCAATTCAGTCAATCCTCTGAAATCCCCTCTATAGTAGTAGACATATGCCCACTTCATGATAAGGCTAACAAGTTGGACATCCTCATCCTCAGATCTATTGGTTTTGTTGGATAATATCTCAAACGCTTCCTCGAAGTGTTTGTTTGCTTCATCGATGGCGTATCTTCCAAGGCTCTTTTCTCCCGACCTTGTTAGATAATCGATCGCCTTGTGAATGGATTGTCCTTGTTTGAAGTGAAAAGCCAATGTTTCATAGAATTCGGGGAGCCTGTCCTGAAAAAGCTGTTCCATTACCGAGCCGATGCGCTCATGGATCTTCTGCCTTTCCTTTTTTAAGAGGCTATTGTATACCACCTCTTGGGTCAAAGCATGCTTAAAGATGTATTCCAGATCCGGCTTCAAAGACTTGGCCCGAATCAAATCCAGTCGCTCCAAACCTAAAAGGTATCTTTCGCACTGATCCTTTAGCTCTGTAATCTGGGTCAGGATGTCGTACAAGAATGAGCGGCCGATTACACTGGCTTCCTGGAGTACACGTCTAGATTCCCTTTCTAAACGATCCAGCCGGGCCGTGATCACACCGTTTATATTGGAAGACACCTCTGATTCCCGGATTTCCGAGGTCAACTCCCAAGAGCCGTTGTCTTCTCGGAGAACCCCAGAATCAATGAGGGCATTTATTACTTCTTCAAGATAAAAGGGGTTCCCTTCCACTTTAGTCTGGAGAAAGCGTTGAAGCGCTTTCGGAACAACGTCTGTTTTTAATAAGGATTGGACCATTATTTGAGACTCGGTAAGTGAGAGATCACGGAGGATGATCTCATGGTAAATTCCACCAAGGGCGGCAGTCTGATGGCCGGAAAACAGGCTGAATTGGGGACGGTACAGACAAATAAGCAGGGCGGGGTGACGGAATTCCATGAGAATGTCGCGCAATAGTTCTACTGACGATTGGTCCGCCCAGTGAAGATCCTCCAAGAGAATAACCGTGGGGTTATTTTGTACAAGAGAAGCGAGAATCATCCAAATCGATTCCTTGAACTTAGACTGCCAGAACTCGGGGCTAATGTCCTCTACTTCCGGGTAGCTGAGAGAAAAGAGATTTCCTACGTAAGGGATGGCTTCAGTTTCACCGCTTTTCAAGCTTAGGATTCCTATCTCTATCTTTTCTCGAATTTTTTCCGGGGGATCTCCCTCATTAATCTGAAAAATCCGGCTTAAAAGATTAATTAACGGAAAATATGGAATGTTCTGGGCATAGGCGTATGCATGGCCTTCCAACCATTGAATATTCTTATGATTTAGTGTATTCTTGAACTCCTCTATAAGCCTACTCTTACCGGTTCCAGCATCCCCGCAAATTGAAAAAATTGTTCCCTTACCATCGTACAATTCATCTACGGCCTCTCTGAGTTCGGCCATCTCCACCTGTCTTCCGATCAGATCCGCTTTCAAACCAGTAAGTCTGTGAAGTGTCAAAGGCGCTTCTCTTAGAGATATTACTCTATAGTTTTTTACAGGTTCTTCCTTCCCCTTAGCCTTGATCGGGAGCATTTCTTCAAATTCAAAATAGCCTTCTGCTCGACCATATGTTCTTTTCCCCACCAAGATGTTATTGGCCTCTGCTGCGGAACTTAGTCTTGCCGCCACATTAATGGTATCCCCAGCCATCCCGTGGACCCCTTTGTCCAGATTTACCTTGCCGGTGACCACCAGCCCGCTGTTGATGCCTGTATGCATAGTAAGGGGTCGACCGATTTTCGCCTCTACTCCTGGGCTGATTTTTGCCACCAAATCATGAATTTCGAGTGCTGCTCGGATCGCCCTTGCCGGATCATCTTCGTGGACCTCCGGGACTCCAAAGATGGCCATGACCGCATCGCCTGCATATTTTTCGACAAAGCCTTCGTACTTGCTGATGACTTTGGCCACCTCCCCAAAGATCTCAGTGGTGATTTCTTTGACATCCTCTGGATCCAACCTCTCGGACATGGCTGTGTAGCCGGAGAGGTCCGAAAAAAGGACAGTCACGTATTTGCGTTCTCCTTGGGTTTCAAGTACCGGTTCTTTTTGCCCGTGAGAAGGATTTTCTGAGGTTGCTGACAGAGGTAGGCCACAAGCGTTACAGAATTTGCTACCAGGGGGATTGATCTTACCACATTTAGGACAAAGGGGCTCTAACCTCTGGCCACATCGATTGCAGAATTTGGCATCTTCTGGATTGTCGTGTTTGCAGCCTGGGCATTTCATTGGTGATGCCCTCCACACTCGGTGAGGTAAACTTTACTGAACTAAGGTGGGTTTGGTAATTTTTATGTGTAGATAGATTGTAGAAAAAGAAATGCTTCTTGTCAATTTGAGGCTGAGTTCTTTAAAGGAACTGTCTTATTGCCTTGAATGCGTCGTTAATTTCACAAAATTTGTCCTTATGAGCATTATGCGCTCAAGGCTCCAGAATGAAGCCATGAAGACTGAGAAAATAGAGATTACCCAAATAATCGCATCGTTTTTGGGCTTTGAGGATTTTTAAAGGAGGGTCGAATTCAAAGTGTCGACCACAGATATCAGGCAAATCCGGCTGCGCCACACTTTGGATATTCTCTTTTCCCATGATCTCTTCCCGGATCGATTCGGGCATACGCTGAAGGACCTGATCCAAGTACTTATAAAATCTGGGATCACAGTATCTAAATCGGTTGATACGCTCGTCCATGAAGCCCTCCTTTCATGAGATGTTCCTAACTAAATTCTTTCATCTCAATATATTAA
>JARRPY010000407.1:0-2966 GCA_037382425.1 Deltaproteobacteria bacterium | reverse complement strand
CCGCTATCTTACAATCAAACAAGGGAGGAATTGTTATGGAAAATATGATTCGCTCGCTCTTAATAACGGGTTTCCTATTCTTGGTTTTTACCCCAGTGATTCAGGCCAGCGATAATGCTGATCACCGAAAGCTTTTAGCAAAGCATTATCGATTGGAAAAGCCCGATGGAACTGGACCGTTTCCAGCAGTCATGATGGTTCCCGGCTGTAGTGGGTTCCAGTCGGATTTGTTCAAGGGGCACTATGACGCAATACAGAGGCGTCTCGTTGAATTAGGCTTCGTGACTTTGAGGGTCGATTATCTTGCAGCCAGAAATGCTTCCAGTTGCACGGAAGGTGTGTCATCTGAAGATGCTGCTGGCGATATCCGCATCGCGGCAGACTATTTGACACAGCAATCCTTTGTCAAAAAGGGGGCCGTTAATGTTATGGGATGGTCCTATGGCGCCTCGGGTGCGTTACAGGCGTTAGGACGTACTTGGAATCGGGAACCAGTAAAAGTTGACGCTGTCATTGTGTACTATCCGCACTGTAATTTCGTTCAGCAGAAATGGGAATCACAAATTCCTGTTCTCGTCCTGTCAGGGGTTCTTGACAACGTGGCACCTATAAGATTTTGTAAGGGCCTTTTCGTCGATCTTCCCGTTACTGTTCGCAAGTACGACGGTGCCCACCACTGCTTTGATATGGTTGGGTTACCGGCTAAAGCGCAATACGAATTTGGGACCATTGGATATAACGAGACCGCCGCAAGAGCTGCGTGGTTGGAAGTGAGCAATTTTCTACGGAGGTGACATTTCTTTGAGGTGCTCAACATGAGGCTGCCAAAAGGCCAATACACATTCTATTTCGCACTGGATGATCCCGATGGCAAGGCCACGGGTTCCTGGTGAGCCATTGATTCGGTGACGGTGGAGAAGCAATTCCTCAGGCAAAAAGACTCATCCTGACATCTATCCTATTGGTTTCAGTTGTTAAAATATATCTCATTGATTTCCCAGCCTTGAATTTTTTGGGCTATCAGGTGTGATACTTGATGCACGAAACCCGGAAAATCCTCAAAGCCCAAAATCGATGCGATTTTTGGGTAGTCTTGAACTCATGGGATTTCGAGTTTAAACATTGAACTGTTTGACCCAGCTGGAAATTTGTGATCTCCTATTTTCCTGCTATAATTTATGCCCACCTCTAAGGACCCATTCCCGTTGACTTATCCGCCAATTTTCTGTCTTATATCCCGATAATAAGATCCTGACCTCGGTAGGGATCTCAATTTTCAAGCTTACGATAATAGTCCGTTCGCTTAAAAAGCCATATTAGCGATTTGCTAAATCTGCTCCCTGCGGCACCGTTTGAAGGCGTCTGAGCCTCCACTGGACTGTCAAGTTTAACGGAAGGTGTAATAATACATATAGGAATTGCAATGAATTCATCGGATTTTTCAATATCTAATAGGAATGTTACTCTCAAAATTGCCCTGATCGTGCTGGCATTTCTATGCGTGGCTATCCACATCCCATGCGAAAGTGCTGTGGCATCGAATTTATCCGATCGGGTTAGAGAAATATTGGAAGACAAGATCACTTCCTCACCAAAGGCGAAAGACTTCACTTGTCGGAGAGAATTGCTATGCGGCCCAAAGGTCATTATTCTTTTCTACATGAACCGTGACTTTCGGCCTGCTTGGAGTGGAAATTACGGTCCGCTGCCGAAAGCAGATGATCTCTTGAGGATAATTCATGACGTGGACCATGATGGGCTGAGGCCCGGTGATTACCATTTGCTAAATATTAGGGCCTTATTGGCCCAACTAGAGTTCAATAGAGATGCGGGTAAACCCCTTAATCCCAATATACTTGCTGACCTGGATCTTTTGTTGACTGATTCTTTTTTTCTATGCGGGTCGCATTTGCTGACTGGCCGTGTCAATCCTGAGACGATTCAATCGGAATGGGCGATAAAGAGCCGTTACGAAGATTTAGTGAGAATGCTGCAGCGAGCCATCGAAACAAACGAAATTGAGGGGACGTTAAGAAAGCTCCGTCCACAATACCCTGGTTATATGGGACTGCGAAAGGCTCTAGCACAATACAGCAGTATTAAGAAATTGGGGGGATGGCCTGAAGTACCCGCGGGTTCGAAGATGGAATTGGGCGATCGAGGCATCCGTATCAAGGCCTTGCAGTCCAGATTATCCATTTCAGGCGATATTGACATATCAGAGGAAAGAAACCTGGACGTTTTTGATGAAGCATTGGATCGAGGCGTTCGAAGATTTCAAGCAAGACATGGACTGAAGGTTGACGGAATCGTCGGCCCTCATACATTGAGGGCACTTAATGTGCCTTTGGAAAAGCGGATAGACCAGTTAAAAGCCAATATGGAACGATGGCGCTGGCTTCCGGAGTCTTTAGGGTCTCGCTATATAGTTGTCAATATAGCAAACTTTGAATTAGAGATCATTGAGGATGGTCAAGTCTTTATGAAAATGCCTGTTGTCGTTGGCAAGAGATACCGAAAGACTCCTGTTTTCACAGGTAAAATGACCTACGTCGAAGTGAACCCGTACTGGCATATCCCATGGAGCATTGCCAGAAAAGACATTCTACCCAAAATTAGAAAAGACCCCAAATACTTGGCAAAAAAGCACATAAAGGTCTTCAGCTCTTGGAAAGATGGTGCACGAGAGATTGCCCCGGAATCAGTGGACTGGTCTCAAATCACCAGTAAGAATCTCTCTTTCAAATTTCGCCAGGAGCCCGGCCCTTACAATTCCCTTGGCCGAGTCAAATTTATGTTCCCCAACAAATTCAATGTATATCTACACGATACGCCGGCAAAACAACTATTTAACAAGACCAGACGCATTTTCAGTTCAGGATGTATACGCGTGAAGAAACCAATAAAGCTGATGACCTATCTTCTGAGGGATAATCCTAATTGGAGTCGAAAAAGCATCCTCAAAG
>JARRPY010000406.1:0-2977 GCA_037382425.1 Deltaproteobacteria bacterium | reverse complement strand
AAAGTCTATAATAAGCTATATCATGAAGTGTTCAACGAGCCGGAACACGACCAGGTCCTCTCGGATGTGGAAAAGTGGCTGGAATTGCAGGTCAGGCCGTAGTCCAAGGGTTGGAAAACCAAGGCGAGATGTGACATGGTATTAATGATCTCCGGTTTTTACCTTTTTCTTTCCGTGCCAGCTGATCTTTCGATCATTGAAAATGCCAGCGAGTGCATTCCCCGCTGCTTACGGCGGGGTTAGCGAGCGAACTTAAAATTGGCAAAAAGTCCTTACATTTGGGAGAATTCATGCAGCTTGCTGCAGGGTTCTTCAATCATTCCTATCGAGATTTGACACCTTGACTTTTCTTCTCGAGTCACACTGACGGTTTTCAACTCCCGTGTCCTGACTTTATGTAGTGCGTGGCGAACCGCGCCGTAGCTCGAAGATCGAAGACGGGTCGGCTTCGGCACGAGGACGCTGTGATACCCTGCTGCTCGCAGCAGGGCGCTTCATCATGAGGCTTGTGTCGTTCTTTTTCGATCCAACGAGCGTCACGTTTAAGACGATATGGGGTCGCGCAAAATGTATGGACGTTGTCAGAGTATTGAATGGTGGCTGATAATGCTTGACAGACGAAAACAGGGCCGATATTTTGAAGGATAATTATTATCCTTAGATAGTGAGTTTCCTTTAATGGCTGATTTTTCGAAAGGTTCGGATGTTATGAGGCTTGATACCGGTGCCGTGGAGGCGCAGTGGCGTATAGAACAAATGGTGTCGAAGCTGCGGGCGAACGGTTTCAGAATTACGCCGCAGCGATTGGCCGTTGTCCGCGTACTGGCGGTGAGCGAGGCGCACCCGTCTGTAGAAGGGGTTTATGAGGCGGTCAGGCGGGAATTTCCCACCACCAGCATCGCCACCGTCTACAAGACGGTCCATGTACTGAAACAGATCAATGAGGTGCTGGAGCTGGGATTCCCTGACGGGAGCAATCGGTATGACGGCCACAAGCCTTTTCCCCACCCGCATGCGATCTGTGTGCGGTGTAAGAAGATTATTGACCCGGACCTGAAGTCTCTGAAGGATATGACCGAGGAAGTGGCCGATGAAACCGGATTTGACATCCTGACCCATCGTCTCGACTTTTTTGGTGTCTGTGATGCGTGTCGGAGAGAACAGCATTCGGTCACGACCGGAAAGATGAAAACATGAGGATATAAACCTCAACAGCAAGGAGGTATGATCATGACCAACGAGGAGCGCAAAACCTTAACAAACGACGCGGGCATTCCTGTGGCCAGCGCAGAGTATTCGTTGACCGTGGGGCCTGATGGACCCATTCTGCTCCAGGACCACTACCTGATGGAGCAGATGGCCAACTTCAACCGGGAGATGATTCCGGACCGCCAGCCCCACGCCAAGGGCTCCGGGGCCCTCGGCACCTTCGAGGTGACCCAGGATGTGAGCGCCTACACCAAGGCCGCGGTGTTTCAGCCGGGAACGAAAACCGATGTGCTGGCCCGGTTCTCCACGGTGGCCGGCGAAAGCGGCAGCCCCGACACCTGGCGGGACGTGCGCGGTTTCGCGCTCAAGTTCTACACCACGGAGGGCAACTACGACATGGTGGGGAACAACACGCCGGTGTTTTTCGTCCGCGACCCCATGAAATTCCAGCATTTCATCCACTCACAGAAGCGTCGGGCGGACAGCGGCCTGCGCGACAACGACATGCAGTGGGATTTCTGGACCCTGTCGCCCGAATCCGCCCACCAGGTGACCATTCTCATGAGCGATCGGGGCGTCCCCAAGAGCTATCGGCACATGAACGGCTACACGAGCCATACCTATATGTGGATCAACAAAAAAGGTGAACGCTTCTGGGTGAAGTATCACTTTAAGACCGACCAGGGCATTGATTTTCTCACTCAGGAAGAGGCCGATCGCAGTGCCGGAGAGGATGCCGATTACCACCGCCGCGACCTGTTCGAGGCGATCAAACGGGGCGATTACCCCGGTTGGACCCTGAAAGTGCAGATCATGCCCTTTGAGGAGGCCGAGACCTACCGGTTCAACCCGTTCGATCTGACCAAGGTGTGGCCCCATGGCGACTATCCGGTGCAGGAGGTGGGCCGGTTGATCCTGAATCGAAACCCCAATGACTTCCAAGCCGAGATCGAACAGGCGGCGTTCGAGCCAAACAATCTGGTGCCCGGGATCGGACCCAGCCCGGACAAGATGCTCCTGGCCCGCCTTATTTCTTATGCCGACGCCCACCGGGCCCGCCTGGGGGTCAACTACAAGCAGATCCCGGTCAACCGGCCCAAGAGCCCGGTGCACAGCTACGGCAAGGGCGGTGCCATGCGAATGGAGAACGTCACCGACCCGGTGTACGCACCCAACTCCAAGGGCGGCCCGAAAGCGGATGGTGAAGGCTATCCGGAAGTGGCTGTCTGGGGAGCCGACGGCGAGTTTATGCGTGCCGCCTACACCCTCAGAAAAGACGACGACGACTTCGGTCAGCCCGGTACCTTGGTCCGAGAGGTTATGGATGATGCCCAGCGCGACCGGCTGGTGTCCAATGTGGTGGGCCACCTCAAGGGCGGGGTGTCCGAGCCGGTGCTGGAAAGGGCGTTTGCGTACTGGCGCAACATCGACAAGGAGATCGGCGAGCGCATCGAAAAAGGCGTGAAGGGCGGCTGATCGTCCTGAAATTTTCCCGGGCCCATCGCTGACGGCAGAGGTATTCGGCGGGGGTCTTTAATTTAGGATGCCCGGTGCGCGTTAATGCCGCCGGGCATGTTTAGTTTCCGAACATGGGCCCATCGGGTCCGAGATGACAGGAGTAGCACCCGAAACCGCTGCGGGTGATGAGGCTGAACGGTTTCAGGCCGAGGGCCTGTGACATGGTGGGGACGAGTTGGTTTAATTTCAGGCGGGTGGTGTCGGGGTATTTCTCAAACTCGGGTCCCAGGAGCAGGTCGCCGCTCAGGCG
>JARRPY010000405.1:0-2991 GCA_037382425.1 Deltaproteobacteria bacterium | reverse complement strand
TCGATCCTGAAACAGGGAGATGGGAGACCGCCCCTGAAATCGAGGTGGATGGGAAGGTCGTACGCTGTCATGCGGTGGCCGCGTTTCTCGAGCCGGGGGTGCTACGGACCCATATCCCCGCCGCGGATTACGCCCACAAGCGCTATCGGCTTCCCATGTGGGCCTACACAGCGGTGGGGTTCGGGAGGGACAGGTATTGGGTGACGGGGTTTGAAATCGAGAAGAACCCCAAGTGGGATCCCCGAAACTATGACGACAGGGATCTCATTCCCGCGATTAAGGCGTATCAACACCAAGGCGTTTCAGGCCCGCTGGTGCACCATCTGGAAGCATGTGCCACCCAAAACCACTGCTTTGCCGCCAAGAATTTGTTTTTGGGACGCTGGGAAGCCCCTTTGCCCGTGAGCAGGACCTGTAACGCCGCCTGTCTGGGGTGTCTTTCTCTGCAACCAGAAGGATCGTGCGAGGCCTCCCATCAGCGGCTCTCCTTTACCCCCTCCACAGAGGAAGTGGTGACCCTGGCGGTGAGACACTTGAACAACGCCCAGGACGCCATTGTCAGCTTCGGACAGGGGTGCGAAGGAGAGCCCATCACTGAATGGCGCCTGATCTCGGAGAGCATTCAGGAAATCAGAAAACAGACCCGCCAGGGAACCATCAATCTGAATACCAATGGAAGCCGGCCGGAGCGGGTCCGGAAGATCGCCGAGAGCGGTCTCGATTCCATTCGGATTAGTTTAAACAGTGCGCTTGCAGAGCGATACCATTTGTACTACCGGCCCAGAGATTATCAATATGATGATGTGGTCACTTCCATCGGGTTATGCAAGGCCGCTGGTCTTTATACCATGATCAACTATCTGGTCTTCCCGGGGGTGACGGATCGTGCAGAGGAGTTGGAAGCCTTATGTGGTCTGATAAGGAAGACGCGGGTGGATTTTCTTCACCTCAAGAACCTCTGTATCGATCCCCCTTATTATATTGATAAGATGTCCTGTTCCGGATCCCCGGGTATGGGGATGAGACGGTTTTTGAAGATTCTGAAAGCCGAATTTCCGGATCTAAAAATCGGATACTTCAACCAGCCCACCCCACGCCCCCCAGGCGTCAAAAGAGGGTGAGCTGTTCATGCGCGCGGGGTTTCGCCTGCCAGTCTCCCCGGTCGAGGGGGCGGCATAATTGAGAGGGAATGCGATCCAGGAAAGGGGACTTATTCATTTGACGGAGGGGCCCCTTGATGGCCCGTCGGTCGACGTGTGAAAGGATGAGTCGCGAACGGGCCCGGGTCATTCCCACGTAAAAAAGCCGTCTTTCCTCGGACTCGTCGTGGCCGTCGAAAAGGGAACAGGGGAGCAGCCGGTCTTCGCACCCGGTAATAAACGTTACCTCCCATTCAAGACCCTTGGCCGCATGGAGAGACATGAGGGCCACGCGGTCCCCTTCCAGCAGGGTGTGGTCGATGCCTCTTTCCAGGGAGAGGGCATCCAGAAACAATGCGATATTATGATCACATCGATCGGCCAGGTCTCTGAGACGTGCCAGGATCCGGGTCTCTTCTTCGGACTCGGGAATCAGGTTATGATAGGCAATGGCGTGCTCGAGGAGGTCTGAGACGGGGCTGTTGATCTCATATTCGCCGGGCAGGGACAAATCGTCCGGCGCGACAGGGATCAGTCGGCGGTATGCGGCCTCATAATAGGGATTTCCCGGGTATCTGAGCGTCTGGAAAAAACGCCAGATGATGTCCGCAGGATGGCGCGTGATAAGGGGGGTCTCCCCCGAGCGGGCGTAAGGGATGCCTCTCCTTTTCAAAGCCTTTTCCAGGGCGTTTCCCTGGGCGTTGAGGCGATAAAGAATGCCGATATCCCCAAAACCTAAACAAAGGTCTGTTTGAGGGGCTTCCACCCGCCCCGTGTCAAAAGAGAAATGGGATATGCCGCCCATGAGCCGCTCAATATGTGCCACAACCATCTCTGCCTCTTCAGACACTGTTTTAAGATGGGCGATGGCGATGGGGGAGCGGTCCGTGCGATCCGTTGTGAGGGCCCGTTTCTTTCCCATCAGTGCGGCAGAGCCCTTGAGGATGGCGGGTGTGGATCGATAGTTTCGAGTGAGCACGATTCGTTTGGCACCGGGGAAGTCCTTTTCGAACTCACGGAAGTGCGTCACATCCGCTCCTCGAAATCCATAGATGGCCTGATCCGCGTCGCCAATGGCGCAGATCTCGCCGTTGCCTCCTTCAACGAGGCATTTGAGGAGGGCCACCTGATTCGGATTCGTGTCCTGATATTCATCCACGAAGATGTATTGAAATCTTTTTCCGAAATGGGTTGCCACATCCGGATGCTCCCGAAGCAGGCGATGGGCCTCTATTTCCAGATCATCCATGTCCAGCATGGCGGCGTCCCTGAGGGCCCGTTGATATTCCCGGCACACCTGCAGGAGTTCCGGACCGGGTGTTTGGCTCAGGTCATTCAATACCAATTGGGCCTTGAGGGCCGGTAGGCGTCTTAAAAAATCGCTCAGACGTCCCTTATCTCCACCGGATTTCAAAAACAGATCTGTGGCCAGATCCCGAGCATCTATCTCCGAGCAGAGAATGAAGTCTACAGGGAGACCGATGCGATTTCCTTTCTGGCGGAGGATGTCCAGGCATAACCGGTGAAAGGTGACGGTTTGGACGAGTGGGGATTGAGCGGCATTCAAGAGGGCGGAGAGTCTGTCCGCCATCTCAGCCGCGGCTTTTCGGGTGAAGGTCAGGGCGAGCATCTGTTCCGCGGCCGCATCCTTTGAGCGGGTGAGGTGAGCGATGCGGTGGGTGAGGGTCAAGGTTTTTCCGGTTCCCGGGCCCGCTATCACAAGAAGGGGACCGTTTCTGTGATATACCGCTTCTCTCTGATCCGGATTGAGCGGATCGACGAGCGCATCCCCTGATGTTTTTCCAACGGACGGTGATGAGGGGGTTCGCGGCCTCTTCGGAAGCGGTGTCTG
>JARRPY010000404.1:0-2992 GCA_037382425.1 Deltaproteobacteria bacterium | reverse complement strand
GCCCGAAAATTTGCCCGTCGGCTGGCGCGGGAGAAGGGCAAGGCGCTGCTTGACCGGTTTGTATACAACGCCTTTGCCAGACAGGGCTGGATGGTTCCCAACCAGTACTGGACACCCGGCGCTTATGCGCCCATGGCCGTCACGGGCAAATATTACATGCACTACGGCCGGGAGTTCCTGCCGCCCCGGGAGCTGGGCAGAGAAAATGCCCGCCGCATGCTCAAGGAACTGATGCTGGACAATCTTGGGATCTGCCGCTTTCACCGGGCCTGGGCGGAAACGCTCATTCCCGATATCGTGGAAAATATCTTCGGGTGCGGGGAAGCGTTTCTACGCTCCATAAGCCTGACGGCAAGCCGCATCACCAGCCGTAATGCATCGGTGTTCTGGGAGTCGGAACGTAACATGGACATGGTGTCCACATTCCTGAAAAGCAAAAAAGCGACCGACGGTGCCAACCATCTTGAGCTGGCGCATTGGATTGACTTTTTCACTCGGGACAAACATGCCGCCGCTTACGAGTTCTGGTACGAAATGCACAAAGGCATCCATGAAATGCTTCGGGAATATCCGGCGTGATGAAAATATAAAAGGAGAAATCTTAACATGAGTCAATACAATCTGGATCGTATCTTCCAGCCTCGCCGGGTGGCGGTGGTGGGTGCGAGTGAAAGCACCGGCAGCATCGGCAATGCGCTGATGAAGAACCTCATCGAGGGCGGATTCCAGGGAGAACTGCTGCCGGTAAACCCCAAATACGATACCGTTCATGGCATGTCGGCCGTTGGATCCATCTCCGCTCTGGAAGGGGGGGTGGACCTGTCGGTCATCGCCACGCCGATGGTTACCGTCCCCGACATCGTACAGCAATGCGTGGAAAATAGGGTGGGGGGCGCCATCGTCATTTCCGCCGGGGGAAAAGAGGTGGGCGAAAAGGGAAGAGGGATCGAGGAACAGATCCGCGCCACGGCCTATGCCGGCGGGCTTCGTATTGTGGGACCGAACTGCCTGGGTATTATCCGGCCCTCCGTAAATCTCAACGCCAGTTTCGCATCCGAAATGCCCGATATGGGCGATCTGGCCTTTGTCTCCCAGAGCGGGGCCATCTGCACGGCCATTCTGGACCTGGCACTGAAGGAGCATATCGGTTTCAGTCATTTTGTGAGCATCGGCTCCATGCTGGACGTGGATTTCGGCGATCTCATCGATTATCTCGGAAACGACCCCTCGGCCAAAAGCATTCTGCTCTATATCGAAAGTCTGACGAATTTTCGCAAGTTCATGAGCGCCGCGCGCGCGGTGTCACGGATCAAGCCCATCATCGTTTTGAAAGCGGGCAGAAGCGAAGCCGGGGCAAAGGCCGCCGCCTCCCATACGGGGGCCATGGCCGGTGAAGACGCGGTGTATGACGCCGCCTTCAAGCGCGCCGGCATCGTGCGGGTGGACACCATCCAGGATCTTTTCGACTGCGCCGAACTGATGGCCAAGCAACCGCCCCCCCATGGCCCGCACCTGGCCATTATCACCAACGGCGGCGGCCCCGGCGTGATGGCCACCGACACCCTTGCCCGTTACGGTCTAAAGCCGGCGCCTCTCGACAATGAAACCTTTCAAAAGCTCGATGGGTTTCTGCCGCCCTTCTGGAGCCGAGGCAATCCCATCGATATTCTCGGGGATGCCTCTGCGGAACGCTTTCGCCGCACACTTGAAATCTGTTTTGACGGAAAAGACACGGACGGCGTTTGTGTCATCCTGGCGCCTCAGGCCCTCACGGACCCTGTTTCGGTGGCCGAGACCCTGGCAACCACGATAAAAGGCCGCCGGTATCCCGTTTTTGCCTGCTGGATGGGCGGTAAAAGCATCGAAAGGGCCGTGCAAATCCTGAATAAAGCGGGCATTCCCACCTATGAGACGCCGGAACGGGCGGTCCGGGCCTGTCTGTACATGGTTGAGTATGCCCGGAACACGGCATCCCTTCTGGAAATCCCGCCCAAGCTGACCCGGGAGATCGCATTTGATCCGGAAAAGGCCCGTCGTCTTCTGGCCGGTGCCCCGGAGCAAGGGTTCATGCCGGAATCGGATGCCAAGGAGGTCCTTTCGGCTTACGGCCTCCCCGTGATCCGGACGGAAACCGCCGGGACCGAAGAAGAAGCCTCGCACCTGGGCCGGGACATGGGATATCCACTGGTCATGAAGCTTCATTCCCCCGACATCACCCACAAAACCGAGGCAGGCGGGATTCGCCTGGACCTGCGTTCGGATGCGGATGTCCGTGACGCCTTTGCCCAAATCGTGGCATCGGCCCGCCGCTATAAGCCCCATGCCCGGATCGATGGGGTCACCATGCAGCCGTTTTTTTCCAACCCGGATTTCGAAATCCTCCTCGGCGCCAAACGGGATGTCAATTTCGGGCCGGTCATTGTTTTTGGAATGGGCGGCATCTTTACGGAAGTTCTCAAGGATCGGGCATTGGGATTTCCCCCTATGAACCGTCTGCTGGCCAGGCGCATGATGCAGGAGACCAAGGCCTGGACCCTGCTGCAGGGGTATAGAAACCGGCCCCCGGCGGACATGGAACGTCTCGAAGAAATGATTATCCGGCTCTCCCAGCTCTTGATCGATTTCCCCCGGATTGACGAACTGGATATGAATCCCGTGCTTATCAAGGACGGCAGGCCCGAGGCGGTGGATGCCCGCATCCTCGTTTCCGAAGCGGATCTGCCTTCTCCCCTGCACCTGGTGATCAGCGCCTATCCGGAGGAGGATGAGACCCACCTGGTCACCGAGGAAGGCGCCAGGCTTTTTATACGCCCTGTCAGGCCGGAAGATGCCCCGCTTTTCCAGGTTTTTTTCAAGGTATTATCCCCTACGACCATCTATAACCGTTTCTTCAGTCATGTAAAGGAACTGAGCCCCAAGATGCTGGCCCGGTTCACCCAGGTCGATTACGACCGGGAGATCGCCCTGGTGGCCTTCGACGACGATCCCGGGG
>JARRPY010000403.1:0-4110 GCA_037382425.1 Deltaproteobacteria bacterium | reverse complement strand
TGGTATAATGAGACCCCCACAGTTCCGTCTTTTCTCGAACGATCCTGTCCAGAACCGAGAATGGAATGGTACTGGCAGTCTTATTGCTGGCTTTTGCATAGCATCCTTTGCAGTTCAGGTTGCAGCGTTGGGTGGGCCCGATAACCAGGAATCCCGGAGGCCTACGACCATAACGTGCCATGAATGTCTCCTGAGCCTTTTTGGCCTTTCCTTTGGGCTCGAAAAGCATCTGCATCACAAACAAATTAATCCCTTTTTGCACGACGTTTTTGGAATACAAACCATCCTCAATACGCTGAAATGCGGTTTCCATGAGGTTGGTCATGACCTTGAGTTTTTCTTTCTGGACCACAAGGGGGCGCCCGTCGTCATTTCTGGTGATCAGGTAGTCATATGCCGCCGCCTCGGCCCGCTTCTTGAAGTGTTCACGAGCCTTCTCGCTTCTACTGAGGAGCTCCCCGGCCTGAGAGGCCATGGAAGCAAGCATCTTGTTGAATCCGTTCAATCCGTACATGGTCCGCCTCCTTATCATAATTAAGGTTTTAAATTGGCTTCTTGCTATTCTCATGACCAAACCATTTTATCGCGCACAAAACCAGAGAGGGGAGCAAGAACCAACTATGACCTTATAATAGATCCTCAAGTATATTAAAGCTATGGGGTCAACACCGCATTTTCCCTCACCATTCGGGGTAAACAACAGGCGAGACGACTGCATTCACCGGAGCATTTCATAAGCGGTCAACAGGCTTGCGATTTTTGTGGATGGGCGACCTCAACCATCAAACCATGCCGTCTGCATACAGCAGGTCGGATCGCAATATACAGCATGGACCCCATATTTTTGAAATAAACATGGCGCTATTTTATAAAATAGGTTGATTGGGAGGACACCCGTATCCAGACACCGAACGGAGCTCAAAAGACACATGGAAGAAAGGCACTCGAAATGGGGACTTGCTCTGGGTGGCGGAGGCGCCCGCGGGATAGCGCATGTAGGCGTATTAAAGGTGCTTCAGAGAGCGCACTTGATTCCCGACGTGATTACCGGCACCAGCATCGGGGCTCTGGTGGGGGGCGCTTTTGCCTGTCGACCGGATGCGGATGCCCTGGAATGCTCCGCTCGATTCAAAAGGAAATTTATCTGGGCATGGCCCTGCTTCGAAATGGGGTGTGGTCACTGGAAGATCTCCGAAGCAGTGTTTCGGCCTTTCTGCCGGATGTGGACTTAACGGAAACCCCCATACCATTTGTCCCTCTGGCCGTGGATCTGCTGACCGGGGAACCCGTTTTGCTCAACAAGGGATCGATCATTGAAGCGGTGATGGCCAGTTGCGCCGTACCGGGCTTTATGCCGCCCGTTTCCATGGGAGGGGCACTCTTGATGGACGGGGGACTGGCCGATCTGATTCCGGACCGGGCTGCCAGGGCATACGGCGCCGAAAAGGTCATCAGTGTGGATGTGGGTATAACCCTCTGTCACGAGACCAGCATCAAAGACGGCGTCGACGCCATCAACAGGGCAACCGACATCATGGGATATCATCTGGGCGATGGCGCCCGCAGCCGATCGGAATTGGTGATTCACCCCCTCGACAACCATTGTTCCTGGACCGATTTTAAAGGGTATAAGGAATTGGTCCATCGGGGAGAGATGGCTACGGAAGCGTGCCTCGATGACATCCGGAGGGTGCTTCGCAAAAGACCCCGCATATGGCGGTGGCCGGCTGCCATCCGGACCCATATCTTCTCCTGGCACTTTCCGTTCTGAAAAGGCCCTTTCAGCGCATTTCTGCGGATAGCCGACTTTCGCGCCGGGTTTGTTCATCATGCTTGACGGATATCAAAAACAACATCCGTCGTTGTTGACCGATCATTATTGTGTAGACCGATCACCGCATCGGTCTATTTCTTACTACCCCCAAATCTACGCTTTACCCTCCATGAAAATCAGGGATCGACCCCATTTAAAACGAACGCAAAAACAGACAATGCTATGTGGAGAAATTATGGTTCACCCCTACACGGGTTGCTGGATCCGAATCGGAGTGGACAAATGGAGACCCTATGAATGATTCCAAAAATCCCCGGGTGTTGGTCATCACCCCGGAAGTGGCGTTTCTGCCCCAGAACATCAGCACCTTGTCGTCCGGCATCAGCGCCAAGGCCGGCGGGCTGGGGGATGTCTCGGCATCCCTCATCCAGGCCCTTTTCGACCAGGGTGCCGATGTCCATGTGGCCCTGCCCCACTATCGAACCATGTTCGGTGGTCGTTATGGCCCCCTGGCCAAATTTCGATGTCAGGCCGCACAGGGCGGTATGCCCATCGAAAGAGTCCATCTCGCTGAAGACCGGATCTTTTTCTACCGCAATCACGTCTATTCCAATCATTATCATACCAACCTGAAAATCGCCCTGACCTTCCAGCGGGAAGTCATCAACAATATTATTCCCTTTGTACAGCCCGATTTAATCCATTGCAGCGATTGGATGACCGCCCTGATTCCGGCCATGGCCAGAAAACTGGGGATCGCCTCCCTGTTTACCTTTCACAATTTTCACAGCATCTATGCGACCCTGGCCCAAATCGAGGATACGGGCATAGACACCGCTTTCTTCTGGCAGAATCTCTATTATCGATACTATCCCGATACCTATGAAAACATGTACGTCGCCAACCCGGTGGATTTCCTGGTGAGCGGCATCTTTTCCGCCCATTTTGTAAATACGGTGAGTCCCTCCTTTCTCATGGAGATGGTGGAAGGGCGACACGATTTCGTGGTCCCTGCCCTACGGGAAGAACTCGACCACAAGTGGAAAGCCGGATGTGCCACCGGGATCCTGAATGCACCGGATCCATCGTTCAACCCGGCAACAGACCCAGAGATCGCTTACACTTATGGTTCCGAGGATCACCCAGAACAAAAACGCAAAAACAAACGGTTCCTGCAGCACGCCCTGGGCCTGACGGAAGACGAGAGCGCCCCGCTCTTTTTTTGGCCCTCTCGCTTGGACGGCACGCAAAAGGGGTGCCAGTTGCTGGCGGAGATCCTTTATGAGGTGATTTCACGATACTGGAAGGAAAACTTGCAAATTATGTTCGTGGCCGATGGTGAATATCAAGCGCATTTCAGGGATATCGTCGCACACCATGGGTTTTGGAATCGGGTGGCGGTGTGTCATTTTAACGACAGCCTGGCGCGGCAGGCCTATGCAGCCGCCGATTTTGTGTTGATGCCCTCCAGGTTCGAACCCTGTGGGCTTCCCCAGATGATCGGGGCCAAGTACGGCTGTCTGCCCGTGGCCCATGACATCGGCGGCATCCACGACACCGTGCGTCCCTTAAACGTAGCCGAAAATACCGGGAACGGCTTTTTGTTTGAAATTTATGACGCCAATGGGCTCTTGTGGGCCATGGATCAAGCCATGGACTTCCACGTTCTTCCTGGGTCCACGAAGAATCCCCAGATCGGACGCGTCATGCAAGAGGCCGCCGTTCAATTCAACCATGAAGTGACTGCGCGTCAGTATATGGATATTTATGAGAGAATGCTTCATCGCCCTCTGATCAAGAGAGAGATGAAATGAGCTACCGCCGGCTATGCCTCATTCAGCACCCACTTTCTCTGCCAGTCTTGTAGAAGTGAATGCTGAGCGAGACAAACAATGGGATCAGGAGTGTATGCGGCGATCATGCAGAGATTGAGCGGCGGGGAGTAGGCCTTGGCGTTCCACGATAACAGCCCTTTTTGCAAAAAAGGGACATTGGCCGCATTGGCGGAATTGTTGGATTGATCAGCTTAATTTTCATACCACCGAACCCGTGACTCCCCGGGTCTGAATTAAGGCTCGACCCTGCCGCAGCCTTATATTAGATAACTGATCAACACCGCGATGAAAAGTCCTATAACCACTATCCAGAAAAATACGCCGAAAGCCGTGGCCGTTTCCACTTCCTCACGCACTTCTTCAGCCTCTGCCGGCGTGCGCGGTTTAACCGGTCTGACAGGTGCGGCAACCGCTAAAATGAGCAGTGAAACAAATATGCCCGTCAGCAACAGCCCCAACCAGGGCGTGCCGTAAAAGACCGGTCCCCTAGGCTCCATCCAG
>JARRPY010000402.1:0-3007 GCA_037382425.1 Deltaproteobacteria bacterium | reverse complement strand
TCCGGTTCATGCACTGTTTGACGAACTCCGGTTCCACATCGATGCCCCTCTTCTCGAGTAGGCGAAACATCTCTTCCAGGGTGATGTGGGCTTCGATACTCAGGAACGTATCCAATATGGCCATCCGGTCTTCAATCCGGTCCGTACCATCCGTTTCGATCAGGGCTCTGAAATTTGCTTTTTCTAAACGGTTACTTTTCGACATGATGTCTGATTACCATAAGATCTGGCTCTCCTCGGTTCAGTGGAAATATAGTGCTCGCCCTTTGCGGAGTCAAGTTCGGGAGAGGAGGCGGATGAAACTTTCGCTTAACAAACAGATGTTGATATGATAGATGTTTAAAGTTTAAATCATTATGCATATTCGAAACCATTTGTCTCTCTTTAGAAAGAAACAGCGGTCTGTATCATAAAAAGAGAGGGCCCATTTGATATGTTCACCGGCTTGATCGAAGGCATCGGGAGGGTAAAGGGCATCCGGCGCAGGGGAGGGGAGGTCTCCATTGCCATTATGCCCCCGCCTCAGATGAGCGGCTTCAAAATTGGGGAAAGTATCGCAGTGAACGGCGCATGTCTCACGGTGACGCGTATTGCTGCTGGTGATGCCTTCACCGCGGATGTCTCTATGGAAACCCTATCGAGAACCACTCTGGGTCATTTAAGGGCGGGAGCGAATGTCAACCTTGAAAGGGCGCTTCGTCTCATGGATCGTTTGGGCGGTCACCTGGTGTCGGGTCATGTGGATGGGATGGGCCAAATATCAATGAGGGAACAGCGGCAGGGCTCCTGGTGGTTTCGAATTGCTGTGGAGGGGTCCATTTCCCGTTATATAATTAAAAAAGGGTCCGTCGCCGTCGACGGAATCAGCCTGACCGTTAATGCTTGTGCTGAACGGTTTTTTGAGGTAAATGTCATTCCCCAGACCCAAATGGAAACCACCCTTCTGGAAAGACAGGCAGGGGATTGGGTCAATATTGAGACGGATTTGATCGGAAAATATGTGGAAAAACTAATGTCGACCAAAGGAGAAGCCCAAAGCACAGAGCCCATCTCACGGATGGATATGGATATGCTCATGAAATACGGGTTTAATAGCGAAAATGCCGATTTCGAGAATTGAAGACGTTTTAGAAGATTTCAGACAGGGAAAGATAATCATCCTGGTGGATGATGAAGACCGGGAAAATGAAGGGGATCTGACCATAGCAGCGGAAAAGGTGACCCCGGAAGCCATCAATTTTATGGCAAAATACGGGCGAGGGCTCATCTGCCTCGCACTCGATCCCGAGATCGTCGAGAAACTCAAGTTGAGCCAGATGGTCGAAGAGAATCGTTCTTCTTTTCAGACCGCATTTACGGTTTCCATCGAGGCCGCCAAAGGGGTCACCACGGGCATATCCGCAGCAGATCGTGCCCATACGGTCCTCACAGCCATAGCGGATGATGCCAAGCCCGAAGATCTTGTGCAGCCAGGTCATGTCTTTCCGCTCAGGTCCAGAAGGGGAGGCGTCCTCTTTCGAACCGGACAGACCGAGGGGTCTGTGGATCTGGCGCGTCTAGCGGGATTGAAACACGCAGCGGTCATATGTGAGGTCATGAAAGACGACGGCACCATGGCGCGGTTGCCGGATCTTCAAAAATTTGCCGAAACCCACGACCTCAAGATTGCCACGGTGGCGGATATTATTTCCTATCGCATGCGGACCGAATCGTTCGTTCACAGGGCAGCTGAAACGATCCTTCCAACCCCCTTCGGTGAATTTAAGGCCATTGCCTTTGTCAATGACATTGACGATTACGAACATTTGGCCTTGGTGAAAGGAGACATCGACCCCGAAAAGGAGGTTCTGGTCAGGGTCCACTCGGGCTGCCTGACGGGGGATGTATTTGGATCATACCGCTGTGATTGTGGGGAACAACTGGAGCGGGCCATGCAGATGGTCCAGGAAGAGGGACTGGGGATCATTCTTTATCTGCAACAGGAGGGCAGGGGAATCGGTTTGGCCAACAAATTGAAAGCCTATGCCCTTCAGGATCAGGGATTCGACACGGTTGAAGCCAACGAAGAACTCGGATTTGCTCCCGACCTGAGAGACTATGGGGTTGGCGCTCAGATACTCGTGGCATTGGGGGTGCGCAAAATGAAGATTATCACCAACAACCCCAAGAAAATTATCGGGCTCGATGGGTACGGATTAGAGGTGACGAGTCGTGTCCCCATCGAATGCGAACCCCGGCCTGAAAATATCAGGTATCTCACTACCAAGTGCCAGAAGCTGGGGCACTTGCTTAAAATCATTGATCAGTAGGCAATCGCCTGAAAGGGGGAAGTGATGCCCAAAATAGTGGAAGGTCTTTTATCGGCAGAGCCGTATCGTTTCGCCATCATTGTGAGCCGCTTCAATGAGTTTATTGGGTCAAAGCTAATGGAAGGCGCAGTAGATGCGCTCAACCGGCACGGCTGTAAGGAAGAGCATATCTCCATTTTCCGTGTACCCGGTGCCTTCGAAATACCGCTAACCGCCAAAAAGCTGGCGCTCAGCGGCGCCTATGATGCGGTGATCGGGCTTGGTGCGGTCATCAGGGGATCCACAGCCCATTTCGATTATGTGGCTGCAGAGGTATCCAAGGGATTGGCGAGTGTGGGATTGGAGAGCAATATTCCGGTCATTTTCGGCGTGTTGACAACAGATAATCTTGAACAGGCCATCGAGAGGGCGGGGTCCAAGTCCGGTAACAAGGGATACGAGGCCGCCATGGCTGCCATAGAGATGGCGGACCTCTTTACGAAACTGGCCTGATATTTAATTTTGTGTGCTCAAGCCCATGGGGGAGAGAAGACGGGCCAGGGAGTTAGCGGTTCAGGTCCTGTTTCATTTGGAATTCAACCTGGATGATCCCTCTGAAACCTTTCAGCTCATCTGCGACACCTTCAGTCCCAAGAAATCGGTCCGGCCGTTTGCCAGGGATTTGGTGATGGGCGTCTGCAAAAACAAGGCGTCTTTGG
>JARRPY010000401.1:0-3011 GCA_037382425.1 Deltaproteobacteria bacterium | reverse complement strand
GTGTTCACCCCCATACTCAGATCATTGATCAGCAGGGCCCGATCATACAGAACCGTCAGGTTGGCCACGTCTAACAACACCGCTACGCTCCTCCCTCTCCCAGATAGGCCTCTATGACCGCTTCATCTTTGACCACCTCATCGGGCGTTCCGTCCGCGATGACCGTACCGAAATTGAGCACCACGATCAGATCCACAATCTTCATCAACTGTTGGAGTTTGTGCTCCACGAGAATCATGGCGGGTCCCTCGCTGTGCAGACGGCCGAATCGTCCGCCCTTGTGCAGGCGCTTGATCGACTGGGCCATCAACTCGGTTTCCGCAGGGCTCAGCCCGCCGAACGGCTCATCCAAGAGAAGCAGCTCCGGTTCCGTGGCAATGGCCCGGGCGACCTCCAAGCGTTTCAAGTCCCCCTGAGACAGGGTAGAGGCCTTTTCCAAGGCCATATCCGAGATCCCCGCAAATTCCAGCGCATCCATGGCTTTGGCCTCCACCCGTTTGACCCATTCCCCCCGTTTCATGGCCCGGGGCGACAGACACGACACCATGACATTGGCAATGATGGGAAGCCGCCTGAAAGGTCGCATGTTCTGAAAGGTACAGGCGATCCCCCTGTTCACCACGTTCCAGGTCTTGCGGCCCACCATGGACTTTCCCTTGAAACGCACCTGTCCGGAATCCGGCCGCAACACAGCGGTGATCAGGCGCAGGAGGGTGGTCTTTCCCGCGCCGTTGGGCCCGATCAGTCCCAGCATTTCGGTCCTGTCCATGGAAAAGCTGACGTCATTGATGGCCTGAAGACCGCCGAAGGTCTTGTTCAACCGTTCCACTTCCAGAAAGCCCACTCCCATATCAGGCGTCCTCAGTTCCTCTCGCAGCTCCCTTCGGGACACTTTGCCCACATCCGTCTTGGGGAGTTCCCCTCTGAATTCGATGATCTTGGGCACTTTGTAGTGGGCCAGGTTCTTTCGGCAAAACTCGGCGATCTCCTCCTCCGACACGCGCCCTCTGGCCTCGCTTTGAAGCACTACATAGGCCTTGATCACCTGGCCCACCTTGGGGTCGGGGACCCCCACCACGCCGGCGGCCTTGATCTGCGGATGCTGGTACAGGACCTCCTCCACGTGCCGGGCAAAATCGGAATACCCCTTGTACTTGATAAGATCCCGCTTTCGGTCGAAAAAATGAAAATACCCCTCCTCGTCCATCCGGACAATATCGCCGGTTCGAAGCCATATTTTACCGTCCATTTCGATGAGGGACTCTTTCGTGCCCTCGGGTCGCCGCCAATACCCCTGCATGATGTTGGGGCCGTGCAGGAGCAACTCACCCACCTCGCCCACCGGCACATAATCGGTCCCTTCCACGTCAACTATGGCGGCCTCTACACTGGGCAACGGCACGCCGAATGATCCGGACTTGGGGCGGTCAAAGGGCGTGGAATGACTCACGGCCGTGGTCTCAGTCATGCCGTAGCCTTCCAGAATTTTCGCACCCGTTCGTCGCTCCCACTGTTGAATCGTGGATTCGTGAAGTGTGTCCGCACCGCAGGCAATGAGTTTGAGTGCCTTCCAGTTGACCCGTTCCGTTTTTTCGTATTCTTTGAGATATTCAAACAGGGTGGGCACCCCGAAAAAGCCGGAGACCTTGTACCGCTCCATGGCCGATAGGATGTCGTCCATGTCCGGCGTGGTGAGGAGCACAATAGTGGACCCCTGGACCAGCCCGCTCAGCATCACCACCACCTGGCCATAGATGTGGAAAAAGGGCAAAAAGGCGATCACCGACTCTTTTCCCTCCTCAAACATGGTCCAAAAGGCCCGGACCTGTTTCTGAAGGGCAATCATGTTGTAGTGGGTCAGAATGGCCGCCTTGGGAAGGCCGGTGGTGCCTCCGGTATACGGAAGGGCCGCGATATCCGACTTGGGGTCAATGGTGATCTCCGGGGGATCCGGCAGGCTTTTTTCGATCAAGTCCTGAAAAAGATGGAGGCCGGCCTTCTCAATATCCGCCCCGGTGGGGACCGCCATCCCGCTCCCGTAGGCCTGGGCGAGTTTGCTCTTGGCAAACATCCGTTTCAGGCGGGGCAGGTAGTCACCAATGCTGGTGAGAATGACATGGTCCGGCCGGGCCCCGGACGTTTCCACGTTATCGTAGAGGATGTCCTCGCAGATGATGGTACCGGCCTGGCTGTCATCGATCTGGTGCTTCACCTCCTTGCTGGTATAGACCGGGCTGATGGGGGTGACCTTGGCCCCCGCCTTTAATGCCCCGAAATAGGCAATCACATACTGGGGGCAGTTGAGGAGGTACAGGGCCACCGTATCGCCTTTTTTCACACCCAGCCCCGCCAGGGCAGCGGCAAATCGATTAATCAGTGTTTTCAGTTCCTTATAACTGATCTTACGGCCGTAAAACACCAGGGCGGTTTTGTTTGCGTACTTATCGGCCATCTGATCAAAGGCGCCGGGCACCGAAATGTCGGGAATCTCCACCTCCGCGGGAACCCCTTCGGGGTAATACTTGAGCCACGGTTTGGATGTGTAGGCTTCCTTGGCGTCCATGGTGTCACTCCTCTCTTGAAACTCAATCCAATGCCGCCGTGCAGATGCGACATTCTTTTCTCGTGGCAATGTTCCGAATCTTGCACCGGGGGCATTCCTTTTCGATCCGGTCCCGGATCCACGGAATCAACCCCTCAGGCATGTACAGCAGGGTCAGCAGCACAATAAAGGCAAACACCAGCATGCGAATCCGGGGCACGATACGGAGAATTTCCAAAAGGGGGTACAGGATAAAAACCCCGGCCACCGGTCCATAGATGGAAACGATCCCCCCGAACACGGCCCAGATCACAATCTGAAAGGAAAGCGCCACTTCAAGGGTCGAGGGCCCGGCCGTCCGCATGATGTGGGCATACAGCCCCCCGGCGATTCCGGCAAAAAACCCGCTGAGGCAGAATGCATAGAGCTTGTAACGGGTGGTATTGACGCCGGAGGCCCGCACCGCCAC
>JARRPY010000400.1:0-5008 GCA_037382425.1 Deltaproteobacteria bacterium | reverse complement strand
CGTGGACTTTTCAAGGGTTATGAGCGCCGGCATTGCAGGGCTAAGGACATGCAGACCCGGTGGGTCTGACACACCCTGGGTTCAAAATAGAGGTGATTGGGCCGCACATAAGGTCTGTCATGGCGTCTGGGATATCCGTAAGCATTAAGACCCGGGGGAAGAACTTACTGCTTCCACAGTAAACTCGCTCAGGTTATCCGGAAGGTTCTGAAACGCAATCATGAACGGGATACTGGCGCCGGGCGGCACATTGAAATTCTGCCTGGCCATCCCGTCCTTGTTTCTCATGGCCCGCTTGATTTCCTCGTAAGTGATCGTCTTCAATTCTTCATCGGTAAAGGTATTGGCGGCGTAGGAGAGTTGCGATTTGATCACCTGACCTTTTTCATCGAGGATGTTCCCCTTGATGAGGATAGAACTCCTCGGCTTTCGGTATTTGCTGCTGACCTCCCCCCGGATAACAAAAAGATTTCCGGCCTTTTCGGTATCCACGAATGAGCCGCTCACGCCCTTGAACATGAGGAGACGAACCCCCGCATCAGACACCTGCTTCTTCACCGGGGGTTTGAGAAAGGAGAGAGAAGGGGGAATCCACTGAGGCCTTAGGAAAACAAGGGCGGCAGCAGCCGCCAGAATAAGAAGAAAAATGACCAGAATCACCGTAATGACCCTGGATCCCGTTGATTTTTTCTTATTCACCGGTCCTTTTTCCATCTCATCCCACGGGACGTCAAGGTCTTCTTCGGCCACCCCTTCCGGTTCAAAAGGGGCCTCAGGCGCTTCTGCCTCTCTCCCCTCATCCGAATCGCTCATTTGAGGGAAATTCACGGAGGGACGATTGGCGCTCAGGGCCTCGCCTTCCACCACCTCTTTAAACACGCCATGGGCATCATCCTTAGGATGATCGGCTGTTGACGGGTCCTCTTTCTGCCCATCCCAGCCCTTTGAAGACTCCCTGAAGACATCCCGATACACCGTATCGAGATCCGCTTCCAGACGGCCGTCCTCATCGATCTCTTCCCTGTCCGGACCCGTGAACGCGCCTGCGGACGGCACGGGTGCGGACGCCTTTACTTCTCTCTCGGCAACGTTCGTTTCTTCATCCCTTGAATCGGATGATGGTTCCGAGGGGTACACCATGAAGGCGGCTTTGCACAGCGAACACTTGACCTTGCTTCCCCCTTCTTTCACCAGGGCTTCGTCAAGTCTGAATATGGACCCGCAATTTTCGCACTCGACGATCATAACATCCTCCCGGGGTTTGCACCCCATTTAAGTAAGGAGATAGATTTCCGGTAGGTTTCGGTACTGCTCATCATAATCAAGGCCATACCCGACAATAAAGCCTTCAGGAATTTCGAATCCGCAATAATCGATGGTGACGTGCCTTTTCCGTCTCTCCGGCTTATCGATAAGGGCACAGATTCGAAATGAACTGGCTCCCTTGTCCATAAGTGTTTCCCTGATCTTGGTAAGGGTCAAACCGGTATCCACAATGTCTTCCACGATGATGATGTCTTTGCCCTCCACGGGCAGTTCCACATCTTTGGTGAATTGCACCGAACCGCTGGAATGGGTTTCAGCGCCGTAGCTGAACGCACGGATAAAATCAAGCTTCACCGGGATCTTCATTTCCCTTGCCAAGTCGGCGTAGAAAAAAATAGATCCCTTAAGGATCCCCACCAGTATGGGCTCTTTTCCCCTATAGTCCGAGGAGATTTTATCGGCCAGTTCCTTAACCCGTCGGTCTATGGCTTTCCGGGATATCAAGACTTTCTTTCCCATTTGAAACGAATCTCCCGTTTCCCAAAGGTCTCGACATCTTATATTGCAAGATGAACGTCTTGTCAAACATTGGCCGCAGGCCCTATTACGGTTTGAGGACCGCATCACCCGTCAGCGTTCTAAAAACGGAAGCATCTCGTTCTTTCGATAGGCCAGGGCCTGGCAAGAGGCAATCAGGGTCCCGTCTTCGTCCCAAACCTTGTGAAAGGTCACGTTCATATTCAGCGCCACTGCCACGCGCCCATGCGAATTACACGAGGCCTGGAACGCCTCATCCATCAATGAAATGATGGCGGCCCCGTGAACCATTTCAAACATGTTGCCGTGCCTCGGGTCCGGCACCATCTCGACCACTGCGTATCCATCCGACAATTCGGTCAATGTTAATGAAAGCTTTTCGGCGTATGCCTCCGAGGCCACCTGGTTCATGATGGCCGTACGAACCTTCTGATCCATGACTCCTCTTTCCTTATCTCAAATGTCCATCACCCTCGAACCCTTGCCTATCCATCCCCGAGTTGAAACGATGTGGGCGTTTTTTCCCAACATCAGCTTTCCGAGAGGGAGGGGAAGAAAAGGGTAAACGTCGTCCCACCGGATTCGTAACAATCCCGCTTCTCCTCGGCATGTGCACACCTGCTAATGGCGCCCGGACAGCGGTTTTTGTCATCCGGTATGTAGGCGCACCTCGTGGAGGTCATATCAATCTTGAAGCCAAATCGCTCGGAAAAAATTTTCATTCTCAAGAGATCGGCCCCCTTTCCGCCTGCGTTAAAGTCAAATGGGCCTTTGGTCGCATAATCCATGGTTTCTTGAGTAGAAAAGAATCCTTCGAAAATTCGTCTCTGGTTGTCCGCCACGATGCCCACCCCGTAATCGCGCACGATCATCTCCGTGCCGCCGGTAGACGCACGCGTTTCGATCTCGATTTTTCCGCCATCGGGCGTGTTCTCTACGGCATTTCTGACCAGGCCCACCACGATTTTTCGAAGGGCGTCCCGGGGCATCGTCACCGGAGGGGACGGTTCCAGACGGGTCATGAGATCCACTCGCCTGTGTGAAAAATCGGGTCGTATCTCCTCGAGAGTCTCCTGGACAAACGGCCCCAGAAGGATGGACTCCGGTGGTGTCTCCTTGGGCAGAAATTCCTCTTGTATGCACGTTCTGATCCGCTCCACACCATCCACCTCTCCTGTTTCAAGAGCGATGAGGGCCTCTATTTCGTCGCTGCATTCCATCAACAGCCGGGTCAGCAGATGGTAGGGCTCGTAATATGCATCCCGCATGATATCTTCTATTTCATACTCCATCTCGAGGATCCGATCCAGGTTACGCCGTGCTCTAGCCAGGGTGGGCGTTAATTTGTCGACCTCCCCTTCCTGTACTCTTTTGTCCAGAATCCCCAGTGAGGCCCCCAGCACGGCGATCGGGGTCTTCAGTTCGTGGGACAGGTGGTTAATCACCCGATCCTTGGCCCGGTTGAGGCTGCTCACCTCCCGGTAGGCCGACTTCAGTTCCTCTGAAAACCTTGCATTCTCAATGGAGAGCGCCACGGTGCCGGCGATCATGTTCATGAGTTCCGTATCCGTTTCGTCGAACATGCCCCGCTTCTTGTTCATGGCGCAGAGGACACCGATGATGCGATCCCCGCTCCTCAACGGCACATCCAGGAGATTCCGGGTCTCAAACCCCGCCTGGATATCGACCACATTGTAAAAATCCGGGCTCTTTGACGTATCGGGCACCATGATCGGCTTTCCAGATCGTATGACGCGGCCCGAAATCCCCTCTGAAGCGGGGAAACGGATCTCTTTGATCCGCTTTTCCGTGGCCTGATCATCATGAGCCGCCGACTTGAAGAACAGCTCCTTTTTTTCCTCGTCCAGGAGAATAACCAGGGCGCCTTCAACATCCAGGAGCGTCTTGGCTTCGGCACTGATATGGCTTAGAAGATCATCCAGTTGGGGATACTCCGGGAGGGCCAAACTGATCCTCAACATGGCCTCGTTATGTCGCTTTATCCGCTTTTCCTGCGTGACGTCCCGCAAGATCACCAGTTCACCGGAATCGTCATTCCCCTCTTCAGCGTATACAATGGCCCACATCACCACATCGAGGAGCCGCCCATCCTTGGTTAACCGCTGGGTTTCCTGTCGAACGATGCGCCGTTCTTTGAGGAGGTCTCTGATGTTCTGCTCCGTTTGGCGCAGGCGTTCCGGAGGCACATAGGGAATCTTCTTTCCCTTCAACTCATCGAGCCGCCACCCGAAGGTCTCCTCGAACGCCGGATTGAGGTAGGAAACCCGTCCATCCAGGCTAAACACGACCATGGGATAAGGAACAAAATCGAGGAGGAGCCGGTTCCGGCGTTCGGATTCCTGAAGCGCCGTCTGGGTCATGAATTTCTCCGTGATATCCCGCGCGATCCCTCTGAACCCCATGGCATTGCCATTTCCATCCTTGATGAGGTTTGCGGAAAGCTCAATGACGCGGGTTTTACCACGCGCATCGACGATTTCCCAGATGAGATCGGAGAATCCCTTGCCGGTCTTATAGATTTTGTTGAAGTTCTCTTCGGCCTTTCTGGCCAGAGTTTCGGTCATGAACTTGCTGTAGTTCTGATACGCGATCTGTTCTCTCGGGTACCCGAAGACCTTGCACAGCGAGTTATTGAAATAGAGAAAATTGCCTCGAAGATCGACCTCGTACACCCCTTCCTCGATGTTTTCGATAAAGGCCTGGTACCGCTCACCGGAAACCCTCTCACACGCGTCAACAGGAACGGCATCATTGGGTGAGCGCCCTGACGCGGCAGGCGATGAGGGGACGGATCGATTCGGTGCTTTTCTCTTGTAATCGGACATGAGGCAACACACCCTGAATGAGGCACGCCACAGATTGCCGCGTACTCGAGGCCGGGATTCCTGAAACCCGACCACCGAAACCCGACGGTCGATGCCCTTCTCCCAAAGGCAACCAACAGAAACGAAAATCAACGGCGAGCGCGTTCCCCGCTTCTCGCCCCGGGGTTCTTCAATCTATCTCAAAAAATCCGGTTTGTCATCAGGATTCTGTGAGAGAACATGGGGTTAGCCCATCTTGGAACCCGCTTTTTACCAAACCGGGATACCCCCTTGCGAAGACACTTATGATTTCCTATAATAAATGTACTTTTGGGAAGATCGAAGGACATGGGAATGAGCAAAAAAGGAAAAATACCCAA
>JARRPY010000399.1:0-3516 GCA_037382425.1 Deltaproteobacteria bacterium | reverse complement strand
CATGGATCCGCGACCGCTATAGCATGTAATCTACTTATTCAACCATCTGCTGCTTTATCATACCGGCCACTGCTCTCACCCATACCAACATGGATCCGGTGGCTATTATTCCTGAATTGAAAGTGACTGCGCCCACAGTGGAAAAGCTGGAACAGGAAGCTTGAAGAACACTTCTGGCTAGTCTAAAGCGGCAAGCGGGAATTTCTATAACGCTGACTCATCTCGATTTATAAACAATAGACGAAAGTCACCTTTATGTCCGTAGTCGAGGCGTCCTGGCAGTGTAGATGAGGGATATAGTCAATCCTGAAAGAGCCTATTTTCAGGAGTTCCTAACATAACCTATTGGTATCACAATTAAAATACAAAAAAACCGTTTTTCGGCTTATTCCGTGCTTGATACGAACGGCAAGTTGTATAGGTGATATGGGAACCAGAGAACTGTCCGTAGACAACTCAAATCCAGGTATAAGGAGGTAGAAAAGACGGGCTCGAAATTTGAATTTGGCAATCTCAGGCTTTTCTTTTATCAAATCAATTGTCTCAAAAAGAGCATCCGTGTTAACGCCATTTACAATTTTCGAGCCCGAAACAGATGGCTCGAAGGCACCCACAATAGGGGTTTTGTAAAGGATTTTTATGGGGCGGGTAAGGAAGACGATTCTAGGGAAGAAGTGGCATTTGAAATCGATGAACCCCCAATTCTTCTGGGAAACAACGAGGGAAGTAACCCAGTGGAATATCTTCTGGTGGCTCTTTCGGGGTGTCTGACTACAAGCATGGTCGCCCACGCATCTGCGAAGGGCATTGAATTGAAAGGAGTTTCATCCAGATACGAAGGGGATATTGATTTGCGGGGTTTTCTGGGAATATCGGAAGATGTTCCGGTTGGGTATCAAGAAATAAGGGTTTACTTTAAGATCAATGCAGGCATCTCTGAAAAGAAAAAGGAAGAACTCGTGAAAATTGCACAAAAATATTCTCCGGTTTTCAACACGATCACCAAGTCTGCACCGGTGAATGTGCGCCTTGATAAATAACTAGCCAAGCTGGACAAGCGTTTTCCTCACCACTTTAGAAAACTTCCATCTTGTCCTTTAGCCTCAGGTATTCACAACGAAACGCTAAATGGTTGGGCCGGAGGTTTCTAAAACACACCCTATATGAGGAGGTTTAAGAATGTATACGATCAAGAAAATGATGTTGGCAACCATTATGATAGGGTTCGTCCTCACATCGTCAGGGATGTCCGCTGTTTACGCAGAAGAATCCGAAGGCATGAAAGGGGTTAATAATGCAAATGCATTCTTCGATATGAGAAACGGGGTTCCCAAGGCGGCGGCTCTCTATCTGTCGCTCATCCATGATACTTACAACGAACTCGCCAAAATGGGTAAAAATCCGAAATTCGTGGTGGGTTTCATAGGTGGTTCCGTAAGGCTAATCTCCAAGGATCAAAGCGGATTCAACCCTGAGGACAGGAAATACCTTAACGGGATTGCCAAGACCGTCTCCCAGATGTCCAAGGCAGGCATAAAACTCGAAGTATGCTTATTCGCCGTTAAGGTCTTTGGTGTTGATCCGGCATCCATTCTTCCCGAAATCAACCGGGTCGGCAACGGATGGATATCTGAAATCGGCTATCAGACCAAGGGCTACTCCCTGGTTCCCGTGTACTAAAAAAGAGGAAACATAATGTCAATGAGCGTTCCTCCGGGCTTTCAAGATATGCTGTCGTTTGGTCTTGTAGATGCTATTCTGGGTAGGCGTTCCAGACGGTTCTTTATGGGAGCCGAAATTCCCGATGGGGTTTTTGCTTTCAAATCAAAACACTCCCATATGCCGCTCTCCGAGCTTGAAAAACTCCTCGTGGTTATGGCATGCGGCGGTAATACCAGCTGGCACTACATGATTCAGCGTGCCCAGCTATATGCGCCACACTTGTCCAACTACGCCGGCTCGGCGGGCGGGCGGACATTCCCGTCAGCAGCGGGTTTCCACACAAGTACCACCTTTTTCACCGATGATGAGGGGGTGTATGTTCTGGAAGCCCGGGATTCGTCGCCTTTCAGCGAAAAGGACGAGGAAGGGGGAATGGATCTGGAAACTGTACTTTCATCACTCCGAGGTCATATCCGAAAGATCCGGGAAGAGCGTCTAGCTGTACCGCCCGTGGTTCCATACACCGAAGCCCACAATACCTGGGTCGTGAACCACCCGGGCACGCTCCTGGTTATACCGGTCGCTGACTTGGCCCAACACATGGTGCTCAACCTCTGTTACATGCTTCAAAACGGCTTGGTCCTAAAAGACAATATCCATGGACGTTCAATTCCTGGCATCGACAGATTCAAGTCGTCAGTGGATGTGGATAACTTCTGGCCATTGACATTCGTGGAGCAATGGTCGGTGGCCGAGGTCACCGCGGAACTGTCCACCAGCTGTTATGCCGGTATGCTCATGCTGCAGGCCATGGGTCTGGGTGGATGGCTGTTCAACGGTATGGATCCCTTCGCGGTGCTAGGAGCAAGTGGTGATCGGGACGTTCCCGGACTGGGGTTTCGCTACGATCAAAACGATGAATGGCCATATCCGAACCCAACCGGACTTGAGGGAGTGATGGAGGGATATTGTCCTCCCCATTATCCGGACATGCGTTCGGCGGTTGAAGCCGTATGTGACCGGAAGTTCGGTCCGGGCGGGCCTTTTCATCCGGATACACCCGGTCCCTGGAAGGATTCGAGAAAAGTCAGGACGTCGGCACAGGTACATGATGAGGCCTTTCGGGAGTGTGTGGCGCTACAGGCACAATATATATTGGACACGTTTGGTAAATTTCCGGGTACGGTTCCCTCGATCTTTCTCATTACGTATCTTCAGGCGCACCATCTAGATCTGGAGTTCTACGACACGTTTTTTGAACAGGGAGCGTATCTGAAAACTCACACGAACCACATGGCCCGTTGGCATGCGGATTGATCCGACGGGAAAAAACTCACAACGAGCGCAGGTGGAGAGGAGCGAAACCCGCAGGGACACAGAACCACCTTGTATTCGGCTCGTGGAAGGTTTTTGTACAGCGGAGGAATTACCTTTTCATACGAATAGCCCTATGGCATCATATGATAATATAAGGAGGAAAACGCCATGCGAATGATAATTACCATCTCCCTACCGCACGAAGAATTCAACCAAACGGTAAAGGACGGGACTGTGGGGAAGAAGCTGAAAAAGATTCTTGCCGAGGCCAAAGCAGAGGCTGTGTACTTCACGGAACGTGATGGTGAACGGGCCGTCATCATGGTGGTAATGGTCGAGGATCCCTCCAAGATTCCTTTTTTCGCCGAACCCTGGTTTCTGACTTTCAATGCCGATGTCAAATTCAGTATCGCAATGACGCCGGAGGACCTGGGTCGAGCCGGGCTCGATGAGCTTGGAAAGAAGTGGGGATAATCTTTTTCTGACACGATGGGTCATTCCCTATCGAAAGGTAAAGGCCATTGAAGTTGCCGTGTT
>JARRPY010000398.1:0-5957 GCA_037382425.1 Deltaproteobacteria bacterium | reverse complement strand
AAATATATTGAATATGTCCAATATTTTGACAAACCACCGGAGATATTTGACATAATAAAGGGACTTCAGCAGTTCCTCTAATAGCGCATCCCGTTCCTTTTCCGTCGCTTTTCTGCGCTCGATCTCCAGTTGTGCAGACGAGAGCTCTCGTTGAACCTCGGCGACCTGACGCAAAATGGCCATGACCGGACGGTTCTCAATTTCCATGCCTTTCTTGGCGCTTTGCCAGTGCAGGTAGCCATATAAAAACGGGAGTGCAAAGAGGGAGATGATAAACCGACTGATCAGGGTCCCCTGCATGATACTTAGATAGCCGGTGGTGCCGGCAAATGCACCGGTGGCAAAGAGAATAACATCCAGCCACATAACGCCCAGAAGCGTGACAAAGGCCCGCAACCAGAGGCGCAGGCCCAGGGCCGGTTTTCCCAGGTACTCCCAGGCCATGGCCAGGAAGATCAGGTCGAGGAGCGTGGCCAGTACGGATGCGGTGTTAATACGGAGGCTGGGCAGGGGAACATATTTAAGCGGCGTATCCCCCATAAGGCGGGATTGGAAATGAAGCACCACGGCAACGATGGGGACCATAATGGAGACGCCCAGTATGGTGGATATGGCGATTCTGGTGGCCCTGGGCCCGTCGAATACATAGACCACAAAAACCCCCAGCAGCAGAGACGTATAAAACACGGTTGACCCCACCACGAACGTAATGCCCCCGATCTCCACCACTACACCGGCATCCGTCACCCACGACATGATGGCCGTGATGCCTCCCAACAGCGCATAAAAATGGACCGGTCCGAAGCGATGCCTGAGCGAATGCGCCCAGAGGACCAGAAAATAGACGGTCATGGCTTCAATGATAAGGACGATGACTTCCGTGATCATGTGATTTTCTGTTAGGACTTTGTATTAATTTTTGTGTTCCCTATACCACTGACGCTGTTAAGCATATCAAAGACGCACTCACCTGCGGAGGAAATTTTCGGCCGTTTTGTTGCGTTTCGCCGACCGGGACGTTATGTGCTCTTTGGGAGGGATAGAACGCGGTTGTCGATACGAGAGTGGATGGGCCTGACCGGGGACGTAAAAGAACCGATCAACTCGGCACCCATGTCACCCGGTTCCTGCCCGCCTCTTTTGCCCGATAAAGGGCGTTATCCGCTCTTTTGAGCAGTTCGCCAAGGGACTGATCCGTATTCTCGTTATACTGGGATAAACCGATGCTGATGGTGATGCGCGTCGTACCGCCCTCCAGTTCGAAATGATGCTCGGCCACCCGTTCTCTGAGCCTCTCGCAAAGCTGGATGGCGCCCTTCCTCTCCGTGTTTGGAAGGATAAGCAGGAACTCCTCGCCCCCGTAGCGGCAGACAATATCGGATTGACGCTTGCCCTCTTTGAGGAACTCGCCTATTTTGCTCAACACCGCATCTCCTGCCGCATGGCCGTGTTGGTCGTTCACCTCCTTGAAGTGATCCAGATCCATCATGCATATCGCCAGCGGTGTATGGTAGCGCCTGGTTCGCTCCATCTCTTGGGCAAGGGCTTCCATGGCGTATCGACGATTGAAAAGCCCGGTCAAATCGTCCACCGTTGCCATTTCGGTGAGTTTTTTGGTGGCTTCTTTCAGTTCAGTATTGAGCTGGGCCTTCTGCAGCGCCTTGCTTACCGCGCGGTAGAGGACCTCGGGGGCGATGACGTTAATGGGGAGATAATCCGCCGCGCCCGCCTGAATGACTCGGGTCGCCGTCAATTCATCCTTTGTTCGACTGATGACGACCACTGGGGGTTCTCCCTCCTGTTCTTTAAGGGTCTCTATGAATTCCAGTGCATTCCCATCGCCGAGGTCATAGTCTGTGAGGATCAGGTCGATATCCTCGTGCGCCAGTATTGCAAGGGCATCGCTCATGGTTTTTGCCCGGTAGAGTTGAATCGGTTTTTCCCCCTCCAATGTCTTTTCAATGAGCGCATAGGCTTTTCCGGAATCGTGAATCAGAAGGAGGTTTGTCTTCTGGCCTAAATCCACAATGGTGGCGCCGTCGGCATAGGCCATGGTCTGGTATCGACGCATGGTGCGAATTTTTCGGACGATGGTGGATATTCGCTTACCCGAGGCCTGGATTTTTTCAAGGCGATTGGCTACGGATTCAGGGAGTTGTGGGTCATTCATGAGGAGTTCGACGTGCCCGAGGAGGGTGGTCAGCGGCTGACTCAATTCGTGGGCCGTGGCCCCGGCCATCTGGAGGAGGACCCTCAGCCGCTCCTCTTCAACCACCGCTTTTTGCTGGCGAAGGATCATCTCCTTGGCCTTCATTTCTTCGGTGACGTCGTTTATGATGACGATGACATCGTTGCGCTTGTCTCCCATGGGAAGTCGGCTCAAAAGAAGCCGCTGGTTGTTGAGCGTCAACGGGAATTGCTTTGCACCTGCAGCGGTTCCATCATGTTGACCGTTTAAAATTTGCTCCAAATCCCGACGGTGTTTCTCCCCGAAAAGAAGTGAAAATGGGCCTCCCAACACCGCCTCTTCATTTTTTTGGATCAACTCTAAGGCCTTGTTGTTGGCGTAGACCACGTTGCCGTTTACGGTCTCCAGAATTCCTTCCGTAAGGGTTTGCAGCATCCGTTTGAGGCGTGCGTTGGCGGTCAAAAGCTCACCGGTGATGCATCGCTTATACACCTCATCGATGCCGATGACGTGACCTGTCCGGCACCGCGATTGGGCTTCATCCGGGTGATCGAGTACCCAGAGGACGTTGTGGGCCAGTGCGTCAAGGGATCCTTTGGCAATACAAGCGTTGGCCCCCATCTGAACGAAGTTTTGCTCTTCTTCAGCCACCGTGGCAGAGAGAACGACCACATAGGCATTGCGTAGGATTTCCATGTGGCGCAGGACCCTAAGCAGGGTCTTACCATCGATCAGGGGCATGACCAGATCCATGAAAATGACATCCGGTGCCTTGTTCTTTAAGCACCTCGCCGGGGTTTGCGGTGCGCATGGGTCGTAACGGGGATGGCCTCCTCCGGGACCTTGGTGCCTGGTCCCTGGTTCATTGGATTTCTCGGTTATCAAATGGGATGGGCATGTCTCTGTCGGCAGTTGAAAGAGCCTTGATGATTCGCCTTTCGTCACACGCGTCTTTATTCGATTCCCGAGTGGCGTCGGCGAGTGCCCGTTCAAGTGCTTTGACCCGCGGTTTTGGTGTTTCATGGGGTGGTTTTTTGGGCATGGGATGGTCTCTGATCCTCTGAGGCTGTACGCCGTTATGGAAGATGGACAGTACCTTCTCGCGATTTTCTATCCTATTCATATGGTTATGTCAATCTCCAGATGGCGTTTTAGCCGTGGTTATTCCGACATCGGCTCTCTGATCGGATGTGGTTGACACCCCCTATTCGGTGTGCTAAAAACCGATTTTAAATCAATTGGGTCGATGCCTGTGGCCCTCCATAATTCCCTTACTTATGAGGTAACTGGTTTGTTTTCAAACAAAATCAGCCTGTGCGTGGTCCCCGGACCGAGTCAAAAGATCAAACAGTATCACTGCCCGCGATATATCCCCCTCCTTGCCATCCTTATCCTGCTGTTGGTTTCCGCCGGTATCACCTGGGTCCTTCGCGATTACCTCTCGCTTAAAGCCCGGATGCCGAGATGGGAGGCACTGGAGGAAGAAAATGCGCTGAACAGGGATCGATTCACCAAATTGGCCAAACGAATCGAGGCGTTCAGAGCGCAGATGGGCGAGCTTCGGGCCCTGGATGAGAAACTGAAGGGTATGGTGGATTTTGAAGTGGGCGGGGGACAACCCGAGTTCCACGGCGTCGGGGGCTCGGTGCCCGATTTATTGGATCCTAATGAGACCCTGAAAAAGATCGACAAGAATTTCGTAGATGAGTTGAACCGATCTCTGGACCGTCTTCATGATGCGGCAATGTTCAGTAAACAAAATAAGCGCTCTTTGAATAAATTTCTCGATGAGCAGAAACGGCGTCTGGCGTCGACCCCATCCATCTGGCCCACAAGAGGGTGGCGGATACGGTAGAGTCGTCAGAGTCGATCACGGTCATGGACTCGAGACCAAATATGCCCACCTCAAAAAATCCCTGGTCAAAAAGGGGCAACGTGTCAAGCGGGGCGACCGCATTGGTCTGGTGGGGAATTCCGGAAAGACCACCGGATCCCATCTGCATTATGAAGTTCACGTCAACCGCCAGCCCGTAAATCCCCTACGCTATATCCTTGATTAGCGATTTATCCCCCTTTCACCTCACCCCCGGCGGGACGGGCAGCGCGTGTGTTTCCTACCGAGAATGGACCCGTCAACTCAAACGTGGGCATCGGGCCTTGATTTTTCAGGGGTGTGGCTCTTATTATATAAAGAGTGAACGAATATTCTTTTAGCCGACATCGCGGGTTTAATCCCGCGCATTTTAGGTGATTTGAGCAGGTAAAAGAGATGATTGGAAAACTGGTAAAAGGCGTATTCGGCAGCAAAAATGAGCGAGAGCTCAAGAAGCTGACGCCGGTGGTGGATCAGATCAACGCGCTGGAGGCGGATGTGAAACGCCTTTCAGACGATGCACTCCGGTCCAAAACCGACGCGTTCAAAGAACGACTTAAAAATGGTGAGACCCTGGACGAGCTGTTGCCCGAGGCCTTCTCGGTGGTCCGGGAGGCGTCGGTTCGAACACTGGGCATGCGGCACTTCGATGTACAGCTCATCGGCGGCATGGTGCTCCATCAGGGGAAAATCGCCGAAATGAAAACCGGCGAAGGGAAGACCCTGGCTGCCACGCTCCCTCTTTATTTGAATGCCCTCACCGGAAGGGGCGCCCATCTGGTGACGGTGAATGATTATCTGGCCCGCCGGGATGCGGAGTGGATGGGCGCCATCTACAATGCCCTGGGACTGTCCGTAGGGGTGATTGTCCACGGCATGGATGATGAAGAGCGCAAACAGGCTTACGGCTGCGATATCACCTATGGGACCAATAATGAATTCGGTTTTGACTATCTTCGGGACAACATGAAATTCCACATGAGCGAGTTGGTCCAAAGGGCGTATCACTATGCCATCGTGGACGAAGTGGACAGCATCCTGATTGATGAGGCCCGGACCCCGTTGATTATCAGCGGACCCATCGAGCATAGCGAAAACAAAATATACGAAGAAGTCAAACCGCTGGTCATCAACTTGAGGAAGAAACAGAGCACCATTATCCGTTCGCTTCTCAAAGACGTGCGGGAGCAACTAAACGGGGGCGAACCGGATGAAAAGACCATCGAGACCCTGGTGCAGATTCGGAGAGGCGATCCCAAGAACCCGGTCTTTCTGGATCTCATTGCCAAGAACCAGGCCCTGAAAAAGCGGATCGACCGGACGGAGAGCCTTCTCAGTTCCCAGAAAGAGTTGCCTAACCTTGATCAGATCCTCTATTGCACCATCGATGAGCGGAGCAATGCAGTGGAACTCACCGAAAAAGGGATCGATCTGCTTTCTGGAGGTGGCCTGGGCGATTTCACCATGCTCGACCTGGACGACATGAGCCATTCGGTTCGTGAAGATGAGACCCTGAGTGACGCGGAAAAGGATGAACAGCTGAAGGCCCTGGAGCAGCAGTACGCGAGAACTTCTGAACTGATTCACTCTACCCAGCAGTTGATCAAGGCCTATTGGCTGTTTGAAAAGGATGTCCACTATGTGATCAAGGACAATCAGATCGTAATTGTGGATGAGTTTACCGGGAGAATGATGCCGGGCCGGCGGTGGAGCGAGGGTCTTCATCAGGCGGTGGAGGCCAAGGAAGGGGTCCGTGTGGCTGGCGAAAATCAGACCTTGGCCACGGTGACCTTCCAGAATTTTTTCCGCATGTATGAAAAGCTGGCGGGCATGACCGGTACTGCAGACACAGAGGCAGGCGAGTTCAACGATATTTACAAGCTGGATGTGGTGGTC
>JARRPY010000397.1:0-3056 GCA_037382425.1 Deltaproteobacteria bacterium | reverse complement strand
CAACCGTATCTGGTAATCAAGGATTTCCGGCAAATTTGGCAAGTCCCGATGCGATGTTTCCCAGAGAAAATCCTGGGTCGGCCGAGGAATAACTCCGAACGGGTTTCACTTCAAAGATCCACATGGAAAACTTTGAAATCGGCTCTTGATGCGGTGGGAATTCGTGCCGTTGGGCGGGACCCCTAACCTCCTTTTCTAATTGACATGCTTCCCACGTGGGCTTATAAACTGAGGCACTGAAAAATCGAAAATCCTTTAATTTTGAGGGGAGTACTTATGGATTTCAGCCTTTCCATGGAACAGGAAATCCTGCGCAAGTCGGTACGGGATTTTGCCGAAAAAGAGATCAAACCGGTTGCCAGGGAGTTGGATGAAAAGGAAGAATTTTCCTATGACACCATGCAGAAGATGGCCGACCTTGGGCTTTTTGGGATGTTTGTTTCTGAAAAGTATGGCGGCCAGGGCATGGGTTATGTGTCTTATATTATTGCCACGGAGGAGATTGCCCGGGTGGACGGCTCCCATGCGGCCACGGTGGCCGCCGGCAATTCTCTGGGAATCGGGCCCCTGTACTATTTTGGGAATGAAGACCAAAAAAAGCGTTTCTTACCCAAGCTTTGCAGAGGGGAGGCCCTCTGGGGGTTCGGTTTGACCGAACCCAACGCCGGATCGGACGCGTCGAATTCGAAGACCTCAGGGGTATTGGACGGAGAGGAGTGGGTGGTGAACGGAAGCAAGATTTTTATCACCAATGCCTCCACCAAAATTACCACCGGCGTGACCTCCCTCTGCCGGACCGGGACCCGTGAGGATGGTCGTCCGGAGCTCTCATGCATTCTGATCGAGACGGGAACCCCCGGATTTGAAGCCAGGGAAATGCACGGAAAGTTGATGTGGCGGTCTTCCAATACCAGTGAGCTCTATTTTGAAGACTGCCGGGTTCCCAAAGAGAATCTGCTGGGCCCGAGGGGGAACGGATTTCATCAGATGATGCAGACGCTGGACGGGGGACGTCTGTCCATCGGTGCCATGGGCCTAGGCGGTGCACAGGGGTGTTTTGAGCTGGCCCTTCAATACAGCAAGGAGCGAGAGCAGTTCGGAAAACCCATATCCAATTTTCAGGTGAATGCCTTCAAGCTGGCCGACATGGCCCTCGAGATCGAGTGTGCCCGGCTCCTCCTATACAAGGCTTGCTGGCTTAGGGACAACGAAAAGCCTTTTTCCAAAGAAGCGGCCATGGCCAAGCTTAACTGCTCAGAGGTCATGTATCGGTGTGCGAATCATGCGGTTCAACTTCATGGGGGGTATGGGCTCATGAAGGAGTACGATGTAGAGCGCTTCTACCGGGATCAGAAGCTCCTGGAGATCGGTGAGGGGACTTCCGAGGTCCAGCGAATCGTCATATCGAGGCTCATCGGGGCACTTTAAATTCAATAGCTTAGGCCTCATAGGCCAACCAACATCTTCCTGCAGCTCAACGGCCATGAGTTGTGCGCTGGTCTTTCATGTTAGACTTCATACTGGGTAAGGAGATTGCGGCTTACGTCAGGCGTCACCGGGGGCTGGTGATCCTGTCCTTCGTGCTGACTGCTGTTGCTTCCCTGTTTGTTGTGGTTCCTGCCTATCTTCTTCAGCCCTTTGTGGACGAGGGGATGAAGACCGGGACCCAACCCGTTGCGTGGAAAATTCCGTGGATCGCCTTTGAATCCGGATCATGGTTATCCTGGAAACGGACCCAGATCACCATCGTCGGCGGCATTTCCCCAAACCACCTCTTGGTGATCTTGACGCTCATCGCCTTTGTCTCTGTGGTGATCAAGTCCATTGCGACCTATCTGGGCGGGCTCTGTGCCGCCGCCTTCTCCAACCGGGCGGTGCAGTCGCTTAGAGTGGATCTCTTCAAAAAATTCGTCTCCCTCAGCCTCAGTTTCTATAATAAAGAAAAGTCCGGAGAACTCATCGCCCGTTCCACGGCCGACCTGGCCGTGATGCAGAACCTCATCGCCGAGATCCTTATCGGACTCATCGAACATCCGCTGACGGCTTTCGTATTCCTCGTCTATCTCTTTGTGATGAATCTCAAACTCACCCTGCTGGTCTTTGTTGTGGTGCCCCTCATCGCTCTCTTGGTCCGGTTGTTCGGTAGAAAGGTCAAAAAACACTCGACAAGGGTTCAAGACGCCACGGCGGATGTCACCTCTGCCTATCACGAGACCATTTTGTGCCTCAAACTGATTCACGGTTTTTTCAGGGGAAAACGTGAGGTCCGAAAATTCAGTGATATGGCGGAGATGCTGTACAAACGGATCATGCACTGGAACCGGTGGCAACTGGGCCTGGGGCCCATGATGGATTCGGTGGTATTCCTGGTGATGCCCGGGGTCCTGATTGTTGGAAAGATCTATTTTCACCACACATTGGGGGAGTTGATGGCCATGGCCTATGCCTTTTCCCGTGCATACCGGCCCATCAAAAGACTGGCCATCGTCAATAACAATCTCAAGACCCTTCAAGGGGCCACCCACCGGGTGTTCAGGATCATGGCCACGGAATCTGAGATTCGCGACCACCCAGGGGCAACGGTGCTTCCCCGTTTGCGAAACCATCTTCAGTTCGACCAGGTGGGCTTCGGCTATGCAACCGATGAGCCGGTGTTAAACGACCTCTCTTTCGACATTCGTGCCGGGGAGATGGTCGCCTTTGTGGGGTCCACCGGTGCCGGCAAAAGCACGTTGTTGAATTTAATCCCACGGTTTTATGACGTGATCTCCGGGGGGATTACCATCGATGGGACCGACATCCGGACCGTCACCCTTCAATCGCTCCGGAGGCAGATCGGACTCGTGAACCAGGATACCCTCCTCTTCAATGAGACCGTTGCCTACAACATCGCCTATGGCAATCCTCATGCAAGCTTGGATGATATAAAGCAGGTGGCAAAGACGGCTCAAGCTCACGAGTTTATCCTGAAACTGTCTAAAGGATATGACTCCCGGGTGGGAGACCAGGGGAGTCTTCTCTCTGGCGGTCAGCGTCAGCGAATCGCTATCGCCAGG